>JACPPX010000059.1 GCA_016190785.1 Chloroflexota bacterium | reverse complement strand
TGGTGGAGGCCGCGGACATCGGTGGAGCCGATGTACATCCCCGGGCGGCGGCGGACCGCCTCCAGTCCCTCTAGGACCTGGATGTCGGCGGCTTCGTAACGGTTCTTGTCTCTGAGTTTAACGGCCATTCTACCCCTTTACTCGATTTGCATAGCTAGGCTAGTGCTTTGTTTTAATGCCGATTACGATGCTTGAATTTTTATCTTGCCCAAGCGATCACCGTAGAAGATCAGGGTAGCGGCGGCCAGGGCGCTCCCTACATAGGCATTGGCCAGGATGCCCACCGCGGTGCCCCAGGGGTGGAAGGAGAGGGCGCGGAAGGCGAGGTGCAGGCCGCTGGCGAGAAAGGTTATTACCAGGATCAACCCCGCCGAGGGCCAGAAATGGCTGCGCACCAGGGTGATGCTTTGGCCCATAGCTCGAAGGGGACCTATATCTCCGATAAAAATGGCATCAATGGTGAAGAAGAGATAAAACCAGACAGCGGTGGTGATCAGTAAAATAGCGAGGGCAAACAGAGTAGCCAGTCCCTGGTCGAAGGCGGAAACGAGAAAGATGAGCAAGGCCACGGGAAATCCCAGGAAAAAAGAGGCCAGAAAGACAAGCAGCCCAAAGAGAGCGACCCGGGCCCACCATACCAGGATTTGGGCTAGCAATCTCTTCCCCGCTGCATGGTTCTGGATCCGCTGGGCTAGGAACCCCCAGTAGAGAGCGGCGAGGAAAAGGCCGCCGACTACCAAGAGGAGCACGGCCCCCATAAAGATAGAAGGACTGGTGATTTCCAGTGACGATGCTGTTGCCTCGATCGGCTCACCCCTGGCTAAGAGACTGGGCATCCCCAGAACCCCTGGGACAAGGAGCTCTCGCAGGTCAATACGCTCCAGGGCGGCCAGGTATTCCAAGCGGAGTTCTCTTGGCAAGCCCATAAGTTCGAGGGCCGGACGGAGAAGGGGGAGGGGGGAGAGCCGAGGCCCCCACCACAGGTAGAGGTCGAGGACGATGGGGAGAAGAAGGATCAAGAAATGGCGGGCGACAAGCGTGAAACCTAGAGAAAGGGTTTCGATGACCCCCAGGTGGGCTTGCTTCACGAGCCTATATTTTACCCGAAATGGGCCCAAAAAACGAGTCGGTGCTCGGTATTCAGCCTGGCTCCGGCTGTTGACAGGGGCCGTTTCAGGTGCTAAAATAGTTAAAAATTTATAAAAATCTCGGTGTCATTTGACCGATAGGGGAGGAGATGAAAGAACGAGTTGATGCCAAGGGTAAAGTATATACGGTGCGGATGACGAAAGAGACTCTCCGCGCCCGGATCCGCACTTTGGACCAGATCATCGAGGGGACGGTTTATCTCCACGCCGAAAACCGGCTGAAGGATGAGTTGAATGAAGGCGGAGAGCGTTTTATCGCCGTGACCTCGGCGCGGGTGTTCACCGCCGATGGGACGAAAGAACTCTATAAGAGCGATTTCTTGACTCTGAACCGGGATCACATCATCTGGGCCATCCCTATTGAAGAGCAGCGGGAGCAAGCGAAATGACCCTCTCCGACCGGCTAAGGTCGCAGCAGGCCCCGGAGCAAAGGCCGCTAAGAGGGGATGATCGCTTGTGGCGGGAAGCGCGTCGAAAGTTAGTGGGGGAGCTCTTCCCGCTGGTGGAGGAGAATTCCCTCTCAGCCGGGCCAGAGGCCAATCGTATCCTTTGGGAGAAATTTCAGCCAGCATTTCAGGGCCTGGGAATGGGCCTCCCCGACTCTGCGGCCCAGATCCTTTTTCAAGAGGTGGTGGAGGAGATCCTGGGATATGGCCCGATCGAGCCTTTCTTGAAAGATCCCTCCATTTCTGAGGTGATGGTGAATGGCCCAGGGCTGATCTATGTGGAGCGCAGCGGGCACATTGAGGAGACGGGAGCCAAGTTTGAGGATGAAGAGCATGTGCTGCGGATTATCAACCGCATCCTCGATCCCCTGGGGCGGCGGGTCGATCGCAAACACCCCATGGTTGATGCCCGGCTCCCCGATGGCTCGCGGGTCAACGTCATTATCCCTCCCAGTTCCATGGCCGGTCCGGTGATCACCGTCCGCAAGTTTCCCCAGCGTTTTACGGTGGAAGATCTCGTAAAGTTGGGAACCCTCACCCCAGACATGGTCGAGTTCTTGAAGGCCTGTGTGGTAGCCAAGTTAAACACAGTAGTTTCCGGAGGCACCGGATCGGGCAAGACCACGCTGCTCAATGTCCTCTCTTCCTTCATCCCGGAGGTGGAGAGGATCGTGACTATTGAGGACTCGGCGGAACTCCAACTCCGCCAGAAACATGTCCTAGGCTTGGAGGCCCGTCCCCCGGATCCCGATGGGACGGGTGGGGTCGTCATCCGTGATTTGGTACGCAACTCCTTGCGCATGCGCCCGGATCGAATTGTGGTGGGAGAGGTGCGGGGTGGGGAGGCTCTGGACATGCTCCAGGCCATGAACACTGGCCACGAAGGCTCACTGACCACAGTTCACGCCAACTCCCCGCGGGATGCGGTCTCCCGTTTGGAGACGATGGTTCTCATGGCTGGGTTCGACCTCCCGGTGCGAGTTATCCGCGAGCAGATTGCGGCGGCCATTGATGTCATTGTGCAACAAGCCCGGCTGCGGGACGGCTCACGGAAGGTGGTTTCGGTGAGCGAAGTGGTGGGGATGGAGGGCGAGGTGGTGGTTATGCAGGACATCTTCCTCTTCCAGGAAGAGGGGATGGACGAGAAAGAGCAGGTGGTGGGCCGCTACCGGGCCACGGGAATCCGCCCCCGCTTCAGCGAAAGACTGGAAGCAAAAGGTTTCCAGTTGCCAGCCCAGGTCTTTGGCTACACTTCCACCGGACTGCGCTCTCGGAACCGGCCTTGACATGGTTTGCAGAGTGTGATATACTGCTCTTTGTTGGTGGCTTAACAATTGAATAGGATAGGGTGAGAGGTGATCCCGACGTAAGTCGGGACTGAAAGGGGGAAGTCCGGTGCAAGGCCGGCGCTGTCCCGCAACTGTATTCCCCAAGTAATGGGGAGAGCCAGGATACCCGCCTCCACTTTAGTTCCAAGTACCTTCGAGAGAAAGGGGGCTGGAATATGAATGGATTTGGGTCTTAAGCAAAATCCTCCGCAATCTCGGCGGGGGATTTTAAATTTTATCTTGCTGAGAAAGGACAGAGCATGATCCGCAAAATAATCTTGGGTTGGCTACTGATTAGTAGCCTATTGTTGATGGGTTGTGCGGCGGCCATACCCCAGCCAACCCCCACTCCGCTTGGGATTTTGACCATCATCGACGATGCCGGGCGGTCGGTGACCATTACTGGGACTCCCCAGCGGATTGTCACCTTGGCTCCTAACCTGACCGAGATTGTGTTTGCTCTTGGCTTGGGGGAACGAGTAGTAGGGGTTTCGGACTTCAGCGATTACCCTCCAGAGGCGCAAAACATCCAGAGTGTGGGTGGATTCCCATTGAACATCGAATTGATCGTCAGCCTTGAACCAGACCTGGTTCTTGCCGCGGGGATCACTAGTCTAGAGGATGTGGCCCGGCTGGAGGAACTGGGGATGACGGTGCTCTACTTGGTGCCCACCGATGTCGAGGGTATTCTCGATTCCATCCTGACCGTGGGTCGAGCCGCAGGTGCAGAAAACGAAGCCGAGGAATTGGTGTCGGGCCTGCGAGCCTGGCTGGAGGAGATAAAATCCCGGGTGGCACAAACTGATAGTAGCCCGCGAGTCTATTACGAGATTGACGCTACTCTCTTCACCGGCGGCCCGGGTTCCTTCACCCATGAGCTGATTACCCTTGCCGGCGGAGAGAATATCGCTGCGGGAACCACCACTCCCTTCCCGCAACTGAGCGCGGAGGAGATCATCGACGCCGATCCGGAGATCATAATCTTCTCTCATGCCAAATATGGGGGGACCGTGGAGGAGATCGCCTCTCGTCCGGGCTGGGACACGATCACCGCGGTGCAGAATGGGGCCATTTACCCTATCGACCCCGATCTGGTGGACCGGCCGGGTCCGCGCATCATTGATGGTCTGGAAGCCCTGGCTCGGCTGATCCATCCCAAGCTCTTTGAGTAGCGAATGCGGCGAATTATATCCCGTCACCCGCGGGCGACTTGGGGGATATTAGGCGTGTTCTTGCTGGGGGCCGTGCTCCTGGGTACAGCGGGGGGCGCGGTCCCCATCCCCCTTGAGCGGATTCTGGCCGTCCTCGGTCAGGAACTGGGAGTGGCGGACTCAGTCGGCGATTTATCCCCGCAGGAAGTGGCGATTGTGATGGAGGTCCGCCTCCCTCGGGTGATAACCGCGGCGGTGGTGGGCGCGGGATTGGCCCTTGCGGGGGCTATTTTCCAGGGGTTACTCCGCAATCCCTTAGCCGACCCCTATGTCATCGGTACTGCAGCGGGGGCCGCTCTGGGGGCCACCCTGGCTATTCTGGCCTCAACTGGACTAGCCACCTTTGGTTTTCTCCCCGTCCCCGCCGCCGCTTTTCTGGGTGCTCTTTTGGCAGTGAGCATCGTTTACCGCATATCTCTGGTTGGCTCCCGCACCCCCATCATCACCCTTCTTCTCGCCGGGTTTGCGGTGAGTTCGGTGCTCACCGCGGTTATGGCCTTTCTGTGGCTGCTCAACGATGTCACCCTTAAGCGCACGATTTACTGGACCATGGGCGGATTTTCGGGAAGTGGATGGAGTAAGTTGGCGGTGGTGGTTCCGTTGCTCCTGGGCGCGGGGCTTGTTTCCCGAGTTTTTACCGCGGATTTAAATGCTTTGCTACTGGGGGAAGAGGCGGCGGCGCACCTGGGGGTGGAAGTGGAAAGGCGCAAGCTACTCCTTCTGGCTTTGGGCTCGCTCTTGACGGCGGCGGCAGTCTCCATCAGTGGGCTCATCGGTTTCGTGGGGCTTATCATCCCCCACAGCGCCCGGCTTCTTTTTGGTCCCGAGCACCGACCCCTTCTTCCCGCTTCGGCTCTGATCGGAGCCATTTTTTTGGTGCTGGCCGACCTTTTTTCCCGCACCCTCCTCGCCCCGCAGGAGATCCCGGTGGGGATCATCACTGCCCTCATCGGGGCCCCCTTTTTCATCTATCTCTTGCGGAGCTATAAGCGGGAGTATTCGTTTTAAAAAAGCATTCCCATGTCTTTAATCTCTATGCGCTGTGAAAAGGTTAATTTCGCCTACTATCACGGCTTGGTTCTGCGCGAGGTTTCCCTGCATCTGGGGCCGGGGGAAAGGGCAGCACTAATCGGCCCCAACGGCTCGGGGAAGACCACCCTCTTGCGAGTATTGAGTGGCGTTTTATCCCCGCAAGGAGGTAGGGTATGGTTGGACGGGAGAGGACTGAGCGGTTTTTCGCGGCGAGAAATTGGGCAAAGGATCGCGGTGGTGCCTCAATCCCTGGAAGTGCCCTTCGGCTTCACCGTCGAAGAGATGGTCCTTCTGGGTCGAACCCCTTATCTCCGCCCCTGGAGAGGGGTTACCGGCCAGGACCGGCAGGTAGCAGAGGAGACTATGGCCTGGGTGGGAATCGCAGGGTTATCTTCCCGACTTTTCAATGAACTGTCCGGTGGGGAGAGACAACAAGTTATCCTGGCCATGGCCCTGGCCCAGGAGCCGGAGATCCTCCTCCTGGATGAGCCGACGGTGCATCTGGACATTGCCCATCAATTGGCTATCCTGGACCTGGTCCGGCGCTTGAATCAGGAGAAAGGTTTGACTGTTTTCGCCGCCATCCACGATTTGAATCTGGCCGCTCTCTATTTTCGTCGGCTCCTGCTAATGGACCGGGGGCGTCTGGTAGCTGATGGCTCTCCGCAGGAGGTGCTTAGCAAAGAGCGGATCGCCGAGGTTTTCGGAGCGGAGGTCGGTATCCAGAAGCACCCCGCGGTCGATGCCCCGCAGATAATGCTCCTCCCTCGAAGTAGATAGGCTTACTAAGCCTTGACAGGAAGCGCGGCTCGGTTTAGCCTTACCCCGTGGGCAAAAACTGGGCCGTGCTCCTGGTTTTTGGCTGCCTTCTCCTTGTGGGGTGCGATATTCTGCCCAACGTCTTCCCCCAGGAGGTAGTAACCCCTACTCCCCAAGTTGCCGAAGTCTCGCCCACTATTATCGCTAACCCATCTCCCAGCCCTAGTCCCACTTCTACTCCCACGCCCACCCCTACTCCAACCCCTACGCCGACTCCTACCCCCCAGCCTACCCCCGATGCCTTCCCACGAGTAGTGGTCCTTCCCATTCTCATGTATCACCACATCGGTGAAGTCCCACCGGGGGCGGATGAGATCCGCCGCGACCTCACGGTGAGTTCCGAGAATTTTGAAGAGCAACTTCTTTATCTTCAAGCCCAGGGCTACCAGACAGTTACTTTGGTGGATCTCATTTACTACCTTAGCATTGGCCAATCTCTTCCTCCTAAGCCAATAGTCCTCACCTTCGACGATGGCTATCGCGATTCCTATACCGAGGCCTTTCCTCTGTTGCAAAAGTACGGTTTCATTGGGAGTTTTTTCCCCATCACCTCCTTCAGCGATGAGGGCCGCGAAGAGTATCTGACCTGGGAGCAGGTGACGGAGATGGCAGAAGCGGGGATGGAGTTTGGGAGCCACTCCAAGGATCATCCTGATTTGCGGAATAAATCCTACGCTTTTCTGGTATGGCAGATTCTTGGCTCTAAAGAGTCAGTGGAGGCTCACTCTGGCCAAGCCGTGCGTTTTTTCTCCTACCCCGCCGGCGACTACGACCAAGAGGCTATTGCTGTCCTGGCCAGTGCGGGGTACTGGGGGGCTCTTACCGAGCACCAGGGCGCTCTGCAATCGGCAGCAACTCCCTTTGAGTTGCTGCGCATCCGCATCCGGGGATCGTACAAGATAGAGGATTTTACCTACTGGCTTAACTACTGGCTCCAGAACCCGGAAAGGGTCTGACCTCTGATCCGGGAGATAAGGAATCTCTAAGTTCTTGTATCGTTTTCTTGAGGACGGGATGAAGAACCTGGGGGGCGATCTCCGCCAGGGGGATGAGGACAAAAGCCCGTTCTGCTAGGCGCGGATGGGGAATAATTAGTTCCGGAGTATTGAGCACTAGATCCTTGTAGAGCAAGATGTCGAGGTCAATGGGTCGCGGGCCGAAGCGAGGGCCGGGGGTGCGGCCCATATTTTTTTCAATGGCTTTAAGGCTTTGGAGCAACTCGTGGGGGGAGAGTTCGGTTTGCAATTCGCAGACCATATTTAGGAACCAGGGTTGGTCTTGGTAGCCTACCGGCTCGGTCTCGTAAAGCGAGGAAACCTCCGTGACTTTGCCAACCCGGCCCAACTTTTCCAGGGCCAGGTTTAGGTTTTTCTCCCGGTCTCCCAAATTGCTTCCCATCCCCAAATAGACGGTAGCCATCGGCTAAGGATTATAAATTAAAGTCGCCGGACTCGTCTCCGGCGACAATTCACTTTTCTTGCCCTTGGTTCTAGTTCTTGAGTCGGGCCAGATACTTTTGGCGGAACTTGGCCACCTTGGGGGCCACCACTGCCCGGCAATAGGCTTGGTCGGGGTTATTGTGGAAGTACTTCTGATGGTAGTCCTCGGCGGGATAGAAGATGGTAAACGGGTTGAGTTCGGTGACCACCGCCGCCCCCCAGGCCCCATGGCTGTTGACTTCGCCGATGACCTCTTCCGCCACCCGTTTCTGTTCCGGGGAATGGTAGAAGATAGCGGAGCGATATTGGGTTCCCACATCCGGCCCCTGGCGGTTGAGGGTAGTGGGGTCATGGATGTAGAAGAAGATTTCCAGAAGTTCGCGATAGGATATTACTTTGGGGTCAAAAGTGATCTGCACAGTTTCGGCATGGCCAGTGGTTCCAGTGCAGACATGGGCGTAGGATGGGTTGGGGACATGGCCCCCCGCGTAACCGGAGACCACACTTTCCACCCCCTCTAACTGGTCAAAGACCGCTTCCAGGCACCAGAAGCAGCCCCCGGCAATGGTGGCCATCTCCTTCCCCGATGATCCATTCCCGTTTGGCCTTTCTACCTTGTCCATAGGCTTTATCCCTCGCAAGTATTATACGCTGGTATTGCAATTTGGGATTTTATAAAGAAAGCCGCCGGAAGTGAAATCTGGCGATACTGAGAAATCCTCTCTGGCGGGCGACACAGACGGACAAGATTTTAGGTGTTAACCCGCTCTATCCTGGCCCCTAGTTTCTGCAGCCGCTCCTCAATCCGTTCGTAGCCGCGGTCAATCTGGCCGATGTTTTTAATGATGCTCTGGCCCTGGGCACAGAGAGCGGCAATGAGCAAGGCCATCCCCGCTCGGATGTCGGGGCTCTCCATAGTTGCTCCGTGCAACTGGGAGGGGCCGATAACCACCACGCGGTGGGGATCAGCCAGGACCAGCCGAGCGCCCATGGCGATTAGTTTGTCCACAAAGTATAACCGACTCTCAAACATTTTTTCAAAGAAAAGCACCGTCCCCTCCGCCTGAGTGGCAACGACAATGGCCATGGACATGAGATCCGCTGGGAAGGCCGGCCAGGGGCCATCATCTATCTTTGGGATAGCCCCTCCAACATCGAATTCGATCTTGGGCGATTTCTGCTGCGGGATATAGACATCATCCCCCTGGATTTGGAAATCTACCCCTAGCCGACGGAAGATTAGAGAAATCATCCGCAAATTTTGCGGGGCGGCGCGGCGGATGGTTATTTCTCCTCCGGTGGCCGCGGCGGCAGCGATGAAAGACCCCACCTCGATGTGGTCGGGGCCAATCTCGTGCTCGACCCCTTGCAACCGATCGACACCATCCACCACCAGCGTGTTGGAGCCGATGCCCGAGATGCGGGCCCCCATTTTATTCAGGAAATTTGCCAGTTCCTGGACATGGGGCTCGCTGGCGGCATTGCGGATGGTAGTCGTTCCCTGGGCCAGGACCGCAGTCATCAAAGCGTTTTCGGTGCCGGTGACCGAGGCCTCGTCTAGGAAAATTTCCTGGCCGCTTAATTGTTTAGCCTGGAGATGGTACTCATTGGCTACTTCGGATTTGGCCCCCAGGGCCTGCAAGGCCATTAGGTGGGTGTCTACTCGTCGTCTCCCGATAACATCTCCCCCGGGAGGAGGGAGGACAACCCCACCAGTGCGGGCCAGCAGTGGGCCGAGAAATAAGATAGAGGCCCGGATTTCCCTCGCCAGTTCAGGGGGGATGGAGTTAGTTTTTACCTCTCGGGCGCGGAGGACGATTTCGTGTCCTCCGGAATCTCGGATCTCAACCCCGAGGTGGGCCAGGATTTGGAGCATAGTTAGAACATCGCGGATGCGAGGCAGGTTGTGCAAAACCACCTCCTGGTCGGTGAGCAGGCTGGCAGCGAGGAGGGCTACTGCCGCATTCTTATTCCCGCTGGGCGTTATCTCCCCCCGCAAGGGGTAGCCACCTCGGATTACGAAGCGCTCCATATCAACTCCTTGCTACGGGAGGATTGATCTGAATGTAGAAATCCTCCAATTGGGGCACTATTATTTTCCAGTCGTGCTTTTCCTCTGCCAAGAGTCTCATCCGGGCTCCCATTCTAACCCTTGCCTCCCGATCTTCCAAGAGTTGAAGAGTATACTTGGCAAACTCCTCCGGCTCATCGGCGATGAGTACTTCTTGCCCAGGTTGGAGAGCAATTCCTTCGCATCCCAGTGTTGTGGAGACAATGGCCTTGCCCATGGCCATAGCCTCTAGGACTTTGAGCCGGGTCCCGCTCCCCATGCGCAGAGGGATGGCCACCACTGCTGCATTTGCTAAATAGGGGCGGACATCGGGGACCGGTCCCGTAACAATTATCTCTCTTTCTCTAGCCAGGCTCCGCACTCTCGGCGAAGGGTTTTTGCCCACTACCCAGAACTGGGCATGGGGTTTTTCCCTCTTGATCCGCGGCCATACATTTTCGGTGAACCACAATACCCCATCAACATTGGGGCGGAAATCCATTTTCCCCACAAAAACTAGTTTTTCACCGCCAGGATCCTCTGTGTGCCGATAGAAAGAAGTATCCACCCCATTGGGGATTACTGCTACTCTGGCTTGGGGGACGAGTTGCCGTAACCCCTCAGCATCTTCCTGGGAGACGGCCAGGGCGCCATCAGCATGTTGCAACGCTCGGCGCTCGTAGAAGATGAGCCGCTGCCATTGGATTAAAGAATAGAAGGCTTCCCCCCATCGGCCAGGGACATCCCGGTCCGTTTCCCAGGCACGGCGTTGTAATCGATACTCGATGTTCAGGTCATCGAATATGATCCGTGGGCCAGTGCTATTCTTTCTCGTCTGGATGGTGGAGATGTAAGGTGACATTTCCAGGCTTTCAATTTGGACGATTTCAAATCTCTCCTCGGCAAGCAGGGTATCCAGGTGTGCTTTGAATTGTGTTGAGTAGCGGCGAGAGGCCATATCGGGCTGGTTTGATAAGAAAAGGCTGCGGAGCCGTTCCCAGTTGCTGCGGTGTGGTGCTGGTATAACAGCAACATTGCGACACAATCTCTGTAGATGGTCAACCGAATCTGGGTCGGTCTCTTTCTCGGCAAAGGAGATGAGATAGATCTCGTGCATCGAAGCAAGGTGAGACATGAATTGGTAACTGCGGATGGTCCCCCCTTGCTGGGGAGGGTAGGGGAGGTCGGGGGTGAGGAACAGTATTTTCATGGGGCGAAGCGGCGGTAAACCGCCAGGGTTTCCCCGGCCGTCTTTTCCCAGGAAAATAAGGAGGAACGCCGCAATCCCTTCTCCCGCAGTTCCTTTTTCAGGCGGGGATCATTCAAAACTTGCCACATCGCCACCGTCCAGCCGTTTATATCCAGAGGGTCCACCATTAGGGCAGCATCTCCCACCACCTCTGGGAGAGAAGAGACATTGGCCACAATGCAGGGGGTACCGCAGGCCATAGCCTCCAGTGGGGGAAGCCCGAAGCCCTCATAGAGGGCGGGGTGAACTAGACCCCCGGCCCCCTGATAGAGGCTGGGAAGATCTTCTTCGGCTACCCTCCCTAGGAAGCGGACTCCTTTCTCCAAATCAAATTCCTTAGTAAGGGCGAAGACTTCTTGATAAAGCCAGCCCCGCTCCCCGGCCACGGCCAGAAGCACATCGGGATGGTACTCGTCTACAAGTTTGCGGAAGGCGCGGAGGAGGGTGGGGAGGTTTTTGCGGGGTTCGATGGTGCTTACGAAAAGAAGATAGGGCCGCTCCAATCCATACTTTTGGCCGAGAAATTCGCGAGAAATGGGCCGGGATGCGGGGCGGAATATGGGGTTGGCGGCTTCATAGATGACCGTGATTTTTTTCTCCGGCACCCCTAGCAGCCGCACCGCATCTTTTTTGGTGGCCTCGGATACGGCAATGATATGGTCCGTGCGGCGCACGGCCTGATCGATCTGGCCATAATAGCGGGCACTTTGCGGCGTAAGGAGATGGGGATAAAGGAGGAAAGCCAGATCATGGATGGTGATCACCGAGCGGCAACTTCGCCGAAAGGGAGGGATAAAATCTGGACTGTGTAAAAGGTCCAGGCCGAGGGGGGCGAGCTCCAACGGCAGACTCCATTGCTCCAGGAGATGGTGACTGGGGGTCCAGAGAGGATGTTGGGGGAAAGAGGAAACCTCTCCCAGCAGACTCCCATCTCTTCTGCTCTTAAGGACTAAAAATTCTTCCTGTTGCTTCTCTTCCAAAACGGTGGCTAGTCCGCGGAGAAGACCCAGGATGTATTGCCCAATCCCTGCCCGGCTGTAATAAACTAGCCGGGCATCAATTCCAATGCGCATCGGGGAAGGATTATAGGGTGGTTGGAAGGTCCAGGCAACTCCCGGGGAGTTGTGCTAAAATCGGGCCAGGGAGCAATTATGGGAGCCGAGAAAACAATCGATCTTTCCCTCGCAGATCTAGTTAATTTTCTGGACGAAGAACGGCGCAAAGATAAAGCTTTGCTCTTGGAATTGGAGCAGCGCCTTGAAAATCAGGCAGCACAGCTCTCTGAGCTTGCCTCGCGGGAAGCGGGGTTGGAGGACCAGATGCGGCGTTTACAGGCCGAGCTGGCTGCTCTGCCTTCCATCGAGGATACCCTGGAGCGGGTCAAGGGTGAGATCAACCAAATCCTGGAGAAATACCGTGAAGAGCGGCGGCGGAGTGAGGCGGAGAGCCTGGCTCTCCGCCAGAGGGAGATGCAAGAGCAGGCCCAAGCCTTGCAGGCCCTCAGGGAGGAGATAAAGGAACAAGTGGAAAAGATGCTCGCTCCACAAATATCGGAAGTGGAGAGGTTGGCCGGGATTTTGGTGGAGTTCCATCAGGGTACAGAGGCCCTCTTGGAGAGGGAAAGGGAACACCATCGGCGTATCGATTATCTTGAGGGCTGGGCAGCACAGAGCGCGAAGAAGATAGGAGAATTGGAACTGGGATTGCAGGAGAGGGAGAAGTCCACATCTCAATTTTTAGAGAAACTCCGTGCTGAAGAGGAGGAGCGGCGCAAAGAAACACAAAAGCTTCCCCAAGCAATTGAATCCATACGCCAGGCTATATCCTCCAGCAAACAGGAACAGGAGGTGTGGCGGAAAAATCGACAAGATGCAGAAAAAACCCTGGCCGAATTGCAGAAGTTGGAGAAAGATCTTATTACCCGGGAAAATGAATATGGGGAGTTATTGAAGTTGGAAGGCAATCGCATGCGCATGGAATGGAAGGAATGGAGCAAGGAGATGGAAAAATCTCTGGAGAAGTCTCGTGCTGCTATAGAAAGGCAGACCACCCGGGAAAATAAGCGACAGAAAGAACTACTGAGCCTGTGGCAGACTCAACTCGAACATTTCCGTCAACAACTAGCTCAGAGCGAGGCGTGGCTGAAGGATTTGGAGGAGAGGCTACGGTTATTGGGATAAATTGTTGAGCGGGAGGGATTTCTTGAGGATATGGCCGAATGTCGGCGCATGTCCTCTCTTTACCAGGGCTAATCAAGTGGATTTGGGTTGCTTAACGGTTTCCTGCTCCTCGTAGAGATTGAAGGTAAATCCGAAGGGGTCGCGCATATAGCAGGGCCTTCCCTTCCCCTCCCAGCGGACGACTTGGCAACCTGCCGCGAGCAATTCCCCCTTGGCCTCCTCGAGATCGGCAACGATAAATTCAAAAACTGGCCCCCAGGAACTCACCCTGGTCCAGCCAAATCATAAAATCGCCAGCTTTTAGAGCAGTACTGTCATTTTCCCCTCTCACTGTCTCCAACCCGAAAACTTTCTGATAAAACTCTGCTGCTTTATCTCGGGTTGGAGTTTGCAGAGCCAAGTTGGGGCTAAATTTGAAAGTGGCCATACTCTTATCTCCTTCTCTGCTTTTGTCGCAATTGCCAAATTTTTATTAATTCTGGTGGAAGAAGAGCTACCCCGGCTTTGGTCATCTTCCCCGCGGCAATCATCTTTCGCGCCCTTGCCTGATTAGACTCTACCCAGTTGCTGTCCTTACGGCGGGGGGTGAAACGGAGAGCGTATTTCTCCTGGTCTATCGATTTTTGCTGGCTATCTATCCAACCGTAGCAGATAGCCTCTTCTACTGCTTCCTCAAGGCTTGGGCCAGTTTTCTTGGAAGACTGCTTTTTAATGAACAGCCAGATTTCCTCCTTGTCCTTGTGGTGCTTGGCCAGCCATTTTCGCCAGTCTTGGCGGGTCAACACATAGAGCGTTTCACCGATTTCCATTGTCTTCTCTTTAGTAGCCGTCACTTACTCAAGCTTAACAGAAGGGAAATGAGGCTCAATTGGCAAGGCCACAATTGTTTTCTTCACTCAGGTCATATAGCCTTACTTCGCTATCATCATAGAGCAATCTCATCCAGGGGTAGTTGGTGGCAAGATCCACATCTGCTCCAGTGGCTAAGTACCTAAACCCATATTCACAAAAAAGCCTTTCGTAATCTCCAGAAGCAATCACTTGGCGCAGGGCCAGGTCTTGCTCGCGGACACTTTTTGGGGTCCGAGCCAGTTTGCCAAAGGCAATCGGCTTTTCGTGGATTGTTTGGTAGTAGAGGTCTAGACTTGCGGTGTCTACTGTGTCCAGAAAACCACCTGCGGGCAGATCGCTAAGGAGGGAAATGTACTTTGGTGTGGGGATTAGAGTGGTGGGGATGGGCTTAGGCAGATATTCGATAATAAGTAAAGCGATCATGATTCCAGCCAAAAAACGCATCCCTCTTGGTCCGGCCAAAAGTGTCCGGAAACCTAATGCGGAAATGACCGCCGCACTTAATGTGCTCATTACCACCATTCGCACCGGGACTCCAGAAAGCTCTCCGACGGGAGGCAGGGCCTTTTCCAAGAGAGAATAGGGCATGGCGATCGGCAGAGTGTGTCCGGAAATCTGTAGCTGAGGCCCCAAGGCCATTAAGGTGAAGAAAATGAAAATCAGATACCAAATCCCTAGGTCGGGTGATTGGAAATCCTTCCTCTTCCAAGCGATGTAGGCTATGAAGAAAAGAGATGGTATTCCTAGGTATACACTATGTTCAGCGGGCAAGCCGGGTAGCCTAGTCCAATAGGATTTGGTCAGTTCCGAAAATCGCCAACGTGCCCCAGGAATAATTAGGGAAAGGGCATCGAGAGAGAAGGATAATGGATCGTGCCCCACAAATTGCCCTGCAGCATTAGAAACTATGAACGGGTCCTGAGCATTAAGCAGAAGAAGAGGGATGAGGATCGGCCCCACGGTGACTAGGGTCAGCGACAAGAATGCAGAGATGGCGATGAGGTATTCTCGTCTCAGGTAGAAAAATGGATCGTGCTTTTGGAAAATATGCCAAATGAAAATCAGCACCGCTGCCAAAATGCAATAAAGAAAGTAATAGTAGTTCGAAAGAAAGACAGCAAAGAGACTAAGAGCTGCAGCGATGGCGGTGATCAATCGCGGATTCTGAAACAAGATTAGCCAGAATAGGAGAAATAAAGGTATCCATTCCAGTGAGATCAGGCCGAGATGGCCAGGAAGGTGGGCGAAGTGGAAGCTACTGTAGGTGAAGATGCCCCCGGCGATGATACTCGGCCAATAGGCTTTAGTGAAATAGTAGGAGAGGAGAAAAGCAGTAAACCCACCAAATGCAAATGAGAAAATGACTAGAGAATTATATGTCTCAGTCAGATCCAGAAATCTGAGAAGGATAATTCCCATGAAGCCCTTCAGCGGGGTAAGGGTATGACCAAGTAGTGAGGTGCCATAAGGATAATGAAGGTGGGTGGTGTACCAGGGGGATTGATTTAATTCACTCACCGCTTTGTTCAGCCACCATATATCCCATATACGGTGCAGCCCATCACCAAGACCTGCGAAGAAATGGGTGGAGAAGAGAAGTACTTGGGGAAAGGTAATGAAAACGAATACAGCTAAGTATATGGTGACGGGGAAAATTCCCATCCTTGCCAGTTGAATAGAAATCTCTGGGAGTTTGATTTTATCCATTGCTGGGCTGGCAGTTTTGGATCTGAGCTGTAATTAAGCTCGCTGCAAATGGAATGTTTGCAGAATCCGGGGCAAGCATCCTTGAGGCTGGGGTGAGGGAATTTCCGGTGGGGGTTGGCCCCCATAGGCTTGGTAAGCATCCCCCCGTCCTGCTCCCTGCACCTCGGCCCGTTGTCCCAGGTCGATGGCGGTGGTCATGATCAGGCTTTTTACCTGGGCCGGGGTCAAATCCGGACGCGCTTGAAGCAGCAGAGCAGCTAGGCCCGATGCATGTGGGGTGGCCATGCTGGTCCCCGAGGAGGCAGTGTAGTGGGGACTTACTGGTTCTCCGGCCGAGGTGTCCTGAGCCCGGGTGGAAATAATCCCTACTCCCGGCAATACGATATCGGGCTTGATCCGGCCGTCCTCGGTTGGGCCGCGGGAGGAGAAATCGGCTACCTCATCTTGATCTGTAGAGGCGCCGACAGTGATTACCAGCCGGGCACAACCCGGAGGGCCGATGCTGGCCGGGGCCGGGCCAGAATTGCCAGCGGCAACACACACTACAAAACCCCGCTCTACAACTAGGTCGCAGGCCTCGGATAAGGCATCGGTTCCATCGCAGGGCCCCTCTCCTCCCAAGGAGAGGTTGATGACATCTACTTCTTGTTCCATGGCCCACTCCAGGCCGGCGATTACTTGGCTAGTGAGGCCAAACCCGGAACGATCCAGAACCTTGGCAATGTACAGGTCCGCCCCCGGGGCTACCCCTTTGTACTTCCCGCCCGAGGCCGAGCCGCTTCCGGCTAAGATCCCCGCCACATGGGTGCCGTGGCCGTCCAGGTCCCGGGGTCCTTCCACAGTGAAGTCGGCCAAGCCTTTTATCCTTCCCCCAAAATCGGGATGGCGGGCATCGATCCCGGTATCCACTATTGCTACTTTCTGGCCTCGACCAATGAGACCAGCATCCCAAATCTGAGGGGCTCGGATCAAGGGCACGGAAGTATCCAGCCAGGTATGAACCGGAAGATCTAGCCAGAGCTGCGCTACTTCCGGGTCCTGGCTTAAGGCTTGGACCTGGGCCGGGGTGGAGGTAAGGGAGGCGCCAGGGAAAATTCGATAGGTCCGTTCTGGGGAGAGGGCCTGTACTGATTTCGGAACTTTCCGGGGAGGGACGCCCGGGGCATACTTGATGATCACCCGCAGCCGGGCATCGGGAGGAGACTGAGCCACCGCTTTGGCCAGGCTCTTGGCTATTTTCTCCATAATCTATTTAGGCAAAGAGGGCCTTTACCGGCCTATCTTCCTCAATGGCCAGAACCCAATCCTCCTCCAGTAGGGAGAGGCACTTACCGGCCGGGCCGTGGATGGCCAGGGCTTTAAGGAGTTGGATTTGGTGGCGAACCTCTATCCCCTTTTGGGAAAAGAAAGGCAAGTGATCCTGTGGTTGGCCACGGGTACGGACGATCAAGTTTACCCCGGCCTGGGGGTCTTGCTCGAGCCGCTCTAAGAGCCAGCTTTCGATTTTGGCCAAATCTCTTCGCTCCACGGTGATAATAACATCCCTGTTATGGTTGGTCAAGGAAAAATTATCAGCAATTTGGGATAAAAGCGTATTGTGGGAGGAGGTTGGGTGTTATAGAATATGCCGTCTTATGTCCGATAAAGTTCTAACCCTTGGGCAACTTCTACCCCTGGTTGAGCAGGCCAAAGCCCAAGGCCAGCGGGTAGTCCTCACCAATGGGGTCTTCGATCTCTTGCATGTGGGGCATGTCCGCTACCTCAAGGAGGCCAAATCCCTCGGAGATTTTTTGATCGTGGGCCTTAATAGTGACGCCTCTGCCGCGCGGCTGAAAGGGGAGGGGCGACCGATATTACCCCAAGAGCAGCGGGCGGAAGCTCTCTCCGCCTTGGAATGCGTAGACGGAGTGGTCATCTTTGAGCAGGATACCGCCGAGGAGTTGGTGGTAGCGATCAAGCCGCATATATATGTAAAAGGCGGAGATTACACCTCAGATCGGCTGCCGGAGGCGAGAGTGGTGACTGCTTATGGCGGAGAAGTGCGGATTTTGCCCCTTACCCCTGGTATTTCGACTAGCGATATTCTGCGGCGCATTGTGGAGCGATTAGGATGACCCTCGATCGCCGGGCTCTGGAAGCGCCCGCTCCCGCCGCTCCCCGGCCAGCTCCCAGCCAGGGTATGCTCATCGCCCACTCGGCAACAATTATTACCCTGGGAAACATTACCAGCCGTCTCCTGGGGGTAGTGCGGGAGACGGTTATTGCCTATCTCTTTGGGGCCACCGGGCTGGTTAGCGCTTTTCGCCTGGCGGCCCTGGTCCCGACAACTGTCTACGACCTCCTGATGGGGGGGATGATCTCCGCCAGCCTAGTCCCGGTATTTAGCGAGTATTCTACCCCTGAAGGCCGACGCGAACTGGGGCGGGTGGCAGGGGCGGTTTTCTCGTTTGCCGCTTTGGGTCTAGTTTTTACCGTATTTTTTCTGGAATTCGCTGCTCCCTTCCTTGCCCAGCTCCTGGGTGGTGGTTTTGGCCGGGAGCTTCTGGGGGTTACCACGGACCTCACCCGGCTCATACTCCCCGCCATCCTCTTCTTCGGAGTTTCGGGGATCTCCACCGGGCTTCTCTATGCCTCCCAAAAATTTATCTATCCCGCCTTTGGGGCCGCAGTTTTCAATCTGGGAGTGATTCTAGGGATCCTATTCCTAGCTCCCAGTTTGGGGATCCATGCTTTGGCCCTGGGGGTAGTCCTGGGCGCAATCTTGCAGCTGGCAATTCAACTTCCTGGACTGAGGGGTATTGGTGTTTCTCTTAACTTCGTCTTTAACCCTGCATTGCGGCGCATCTTAGTTTTATACCTTCCGGTGCTTCTAGGTCTGGTAGTGAGCAATGTGGGGATTCTAATCGACCGTAACCTGGCATCCCGCACCGGGGAGCAGTCCATTGCCTGGATGGCCAATGCCACTACTCTCATCCAGTTGCCCCTGGGATTGGTGGTGGTTGCCATTTCCACTGCCGTCCTTCCCTCCCTCTCCCAGTTCACCGTCTCGGGGGAAGAGGAGCGTTTTCGCCGCACTTTAGCCACCGGACTGCGTATGGTTCTATTCCTCATTCTCCCCGCAACAGCCGGGCTATGGGTCCTGGGGGTGCCGCTTATCGATTTAATTTTCGAGCATGGGGCCTTCACCCCCCTTGATACCCAGATGACCGCTTCCGCCCTGACTCTTTATCTTCTGGGTTTGCCTTTTGCAGCCATCGACCAGCCCTTGATTTTTGCTTTTTACGCCCGGGGCGATACCAAAACCCCAGTGCTGGTGGGAATATTTGCGGTGGGAGTGTATCTAACCGTCGCTCTGGGGACCATAGTGCCCATCGGTTTCCTGGGTTTGGTTTTAGCCAACTCCCTACAATGGGCTAGCCATGCCGCAGCCATGCTCTTTTTAACGGAATGGCGAGTGAAGGCCCTACGTGGACAACAGCTTTTCATGTCCACGGCCAAGATTCTAACCGCCGCAGTGGTTTTGGCCGGGGTTTCTTATTTTGTTGGGCAGTGGCTTCTTGGTCTGGGCTGGGATGGGTTCTTACCCGAGGCCCTGTTGGTGGCTATTGCCGGGGGAGCGGGGCTGGGGGCCTATTTCCTGGTGGTGGTTGTATTGAGATCAATGGAGGCGAACTTGTTTTGGCAGCTCTTGATGAGCCTGATTAAACGCTCTCCCTTTGAGGCATTGCTGAAAGAGCGTGTATAATTTGGGATAGTGTCTAGCAGCATCAAAATTTGAATTAGAAGAGGGTCTTATGCCTAAACCAACACGCCGCGAGCGCCGGTTAGGAAAGGTCAAGCCACCGCGGAGGCCTTTTATCCCCCAGGCTACTCCGCCTCGATCTGCGGCGGAGCAAGTTAAGGATGAGAGAACCTTAGAAGCTGCGGCTCGGATTTCCCCCGGGGAATATGAGTATATTTACAAGGACCTGCGGCGTATCGCCATCCTGGCAGGGATAATGTTCGCTGCCCTTTTTATCCTCTCTTTTCTCATTCAATAGCCGGGTGTCGAGCTCGAATCTATCAACAGCCTATACTTAAGCTGAAACCCGCTGCAGGTTCGTTTCTTGGTAGGGGATCATTATTTTCCGCAGCAGACCCCAAAGGCTGAGTTCGATGGCCAGATGCAGGGCGGCGGTGAGCCACAGATTTTGAGTAAAGTAGAAGGCTATCGCACTAATTAGTGCTAAACTGGCAATGTGTAAATTTTTTTCTTGTCCCTCCTGGAATAGCCCGCGTCGGAGGTAGGGGTTGGTCCCTCTCTCGAGGAGGAATAGGCCAAATCCCAAAAAGACGCCATGGTATTCGCCGAAGAGAAGCAAGGGTGCGGAGCGAAGAAAGGCCCAGTGGGCCTGAAACTGGATGACACTCCACAAGGTGGCAAAGCGGTTTATTGATTGCAGAGTGTTGACTTTCTGAACTTCTCTTGTCCGGAGAGAACGGAGATAAAAAAACCAGAGCACAAACAGGAGGAAAAAGCCACCCAACCCGAATAGTATGCTGATCCCCAGGCCAGGAATCCAGTCTTGCGGAAGGAGTCCCATTAGCTGGGGATTGGTAATTCCCAGAAGTAGGGCGAGGTAAGGCAGACCAATATAGAACGCAAACCCCAGGATGGCCCCGGGAATTCCTTGCTCCAAGGGACTGATGATCCGCTGCCAGCGGGTTGCGGCCGATTCTCGGATGAGGAAAGAAAGATTGCTGGCCAGGGCATAAAGGAGAATATAACCCCCGGTCCAGAGGACCAGTTGCCCGCGGAAATCATATAAGGCGGCGAGCAGTTCGGCCATTTTCAGCCAGTTATTTTGCTACGAAAATCCGTGGGAGAATCCGCAGAAAAGATGGGCGAGATAGGGATCGAACCTATGACCTCACGGATGTGAACCGTGCGCTCTAACCGGCTGAGCTACTCGCCCCCGGGATATTATATCATCCGCAATAGGGAGCAACAAGTGTCTGGTCCTAATCGGGAAAAGACCTATGCCTTAGGTTTTCTACTGGCTTTTGGCCTGGGTGCGGTGGGGGCTTGTCTGGCCGGGGTGGCATTAATCCTTTTCCTGACCACTCCCCTTTCCTCTTCCCTTCACCCTCCCACTCCGACTTTACTCTTCCCCACTCCTCTGGTTACCGTTTCTGGGCCAGCCTCCACCCCCTTGCCCCCCACTCCGACTGCTTTGTCTATTCCGCCCTCCCCAACCCCGGAGGATAACCCTATTGTCACCCCTACTCCGACCGGGTATGAATTTAGCGTGCTAAGGATTTCTGAGCCTCCGCCTTGTGAACAAAGGCGGCTTATCCGTGGTCGGGTCTTCGATGCTCAAGGCCAGGGCCTGGGGGATGTGCAGGTCCGTCTCTTTAATGATTTTGGCTACAGCGCCATTTTCTATACCTGGGTAGATAGCCCGGCAGGCTACTACGAGTTCTTCATGGGCACCCAACCTGGAGAATTCCACATGCAGATTTTGGGAGCCGATGACCAGCCCGCTAGCCCGGTGGCAGACTTGCACTATGAAGGTGGGTGTATCAGCGAAATGGATTGGCAGAGGAGTTTCTGAGGTAACTATGGCTAAGAAGCCGAGGATCGCCCCGGCTTTAGCGGTGTCGGTGGCAATGCTTTTTGCCTCCTGCGCAGGACCAACGCCTATGTCTACCCCTACTCCGCTGTTCGGTTCAACTTCCGGCTTTATTGCCTTTGTCTCTGGAGAGGGACGGCAATCCGACCTTTTTGTCATGAAGGCCGATGGCTCAGATATAAATCAGCTCACTAACGATCCAGGAACAGTGAACTACATTTCCTGGTCACCTGATGGTCAATGGATCGCTTTTGTCTCGAGCCGTGACGGGGACCAGGATATCTACACCATTAAGCCAAATGGGAGTGAAGAGAGGCTCCTCACTCATGACACTCCGCCGGCAAATCCCGTTCACGGCTATGCCAGCGATGAAAATCCTGTTTGGTCCCCTGATAGTCAATGGATTGCTTTCCAATCCAATCGCAAAAGGCACTCCATCTATATTATGCGTTCAGACGGCTCAGAGGAGACAAGGCTTGAACACCAGGGGTGGCTAAATGGATTCCCTTCTTGGTCCCCAGACGGCCAATGGATAGTCTTCACATCGTCACGCAGAGGGCCGGAGGTTGAGCTTTTTATGGTTCGGCCTGATGGTACAGAGCTAACCCAGCTCACTCACAATTCGGTCTGGGAGTTGCAGCCGGTCTGGTCTCCCGATGGACAGTGGATATCCTTTAACACCTCTTCTGAAGTAGGAGGTGATCTGTTCGTCATAAAGCCGGATGGCTCTGGAGAAAGAGAAATAGTCAGTGCCCCTGGAATGGTTATCAACATCTCCTGGTCTCCGGATAGCCAGTGGATAGCCTATGCTTCGGAGCAAGACGGCGACTACGAGATTTACCTTGTCCGGCCGGATGGCTCGGAGGAATTGCAGTTGACCAATAACCAGGTTGATGACATCGGTGCCGTTTGGTCTCCCGATGGCCAATGGATTGCTTTCGTATCGAGAGAGGAGACGGAGGGGTCTTTTCTGCCGGGCATGACCATCCCTTCCAATATATTCATCATCCGTCCCGATGGATCAGGGCTGATTCAGCTGACTAACAGCCCGACCGCTAAGGGCTGGATTTCCTGGTCTCCTATTGCAGGTAGCCCTTGATATAGACAGTCTTAATCGTCCGAAAAAATAGCCAGGCCGAGCTGACCTGGCTTCTTGCCTTACGGTGGGGATTCTACTTGGGCATTTCTTTGAGGGCAGTGTAGGCCCGCCGTGGGCGGCCATCGGGGTGGGTGATGGCCCACCAATACTGCTCATCGTTTTCCGTCCAGTCGGCATCGGCCAGGTAGATCACGGTCATCACCCCGATCCAGGGGGACCAGTGGGCCTTGGCCCATGCAAAGGCCCGCACTAAGTAGTCAGCCTTCTCTTCTTGGGTTACGGAATGCCAATAATAGGGAGATTCAGGCCGGGGATCGCTGGTCCAACCGAATTCCAGGATGGCAACTTGTTTATCCTCATCCCCATATTGCACCATAATCGCCCGCATATCCTCCACATGGCGGAAGGTGAAGAAGCGTTGGCCTCCATACTCCGGGTTGGAGGCCGCCTCCTGGGGGCTGGTCTCCGGGGGGGCTTTGTAGCCGGGGGCATGGAGACCCAAGGCATCGAAGTATGGTGCAGCCCCCGCTTGGTACATCTGCTCTAAGAAGATTTCATCGGGCATTGCTGTAGAATCGTAGGTTCCGGTAGGGCTCAGCCCGGCGGAGAATACCAGGGCGCCGGGATCGGCATTCTTTATCGCCTGGAAGGCTACTTTGAGCATTTGGGCATAGGCCGTTGGATTCGGTTGATTACCCCATTCTCGGCTGAGGTTTGGTTCGTTCCAGATGGAGTAGGCCCGGATGCAGCCTCGGTAGCGGCTGGCTAATGCTGACAAGAAATCGGCCAGGTCGCGCCAGTTATTGGCTGCTCCACTAGAGGGGTAGGAGGAGCCCAGCCAAGCCGGTGGTTTGAAAATTGAGGCTAAAATATTAATCCCCCGGCTGGTGGAGTCGCGGACTATGCGATCTGTCCGGCTCCAGTCGTAAGTTCCCTTGCCTGCCCCCTCGATATCCGTCCAGGCGAACATCTGCCGCACCCATCCGAAGTCCGCATTTTTGATGAGGTCTAGATCGCGCCAAGCAGTCTCCGGCCGATACCATAAAAAGGCCTGCATGCCGTACTCCGGGGAATTCATCCGTGGCGAAAGATTTTTAGGTGGGCAGAAGGCCACAGTTTCAGTGACCGTGGGGGTAGGGGGGGTCGTGCCCGGTGTAGTGGAGGGTCTGTAGGTTGGTGTGGAGCTAGGAGCGGCCTGGGCCCCCACGGTAGGGGTTTTGGTGGGGGTAGGGGTGGGGCCTGTGACCGGGGTACAAGCCATCAATAAGACTAGGCCCAGAATCAGGGGTCGATATATAGTGCTCACCGTTGGGTAGACTTGTACGTTAATTCGTGGTCTGGTTTCAATCATATCTTTTTTGGCAAAGGTTGGGAGTCCCGATACCTCGGGACTCCCTTTTCTCCAACGGGTCATCGGCCAGGTTAGGGCAGGGTCCCGTTTTGTCGAGCATCGCGGAGGGCGGTGTAGGCCGGGCGGGGGGCATAGTTGCTGTACACAATACCGAATTTGCCTTGCTCGCTCCCTGGGTTCACTGCCTCGAAATTGAGGTTCCAGAGGAACATCACTCCCATAAATCCAGAGTTGCGAGCAATCTTGTAACCCTCGACGATAAAATCGGCCTGTTCTTGCTCGGTGTTATCGGCGGCAAACTCGTAGCCGGGGTTGGGAGCTCCGATGCCCTGGCTTACCGCCCAGCCCCACTCTGTGGCCCATAGTTTTGTATTTCCATCCCCGTACTTGGCCATCACGTTGTGGTAACTCTGGATAGTGTCCAGGAAGAACCAACTGCGGTGCCCCTTCGCCCCGAAGGTGGCAGTAGGGTCAGAATAGCTTGCGGCATTGGCCCAGGGAGGGTTGTTGTAACCGCTGGGGTGAACCCCCACCGCATCGGAGCAATTCTTGAGCCCGGCCTGATACATCTGCTCCAGGTAGGCGAGGTCATCGATGGCGATGATCCCATCGTTCCATCCTGTAGGAGTCGGGGCTCCGGAGACAATGATCATTGACGAGTCTACGGCTTTTACGGCGTTATAGGTGCGACAGAGGAGGTCTACATATTCTGCGGCACTCAAAGGTCGGCCGGTGTTCCACTCTCGTTTTAGGTTAGTCTCATTCATTACCTCGATAGCCTGCACCCGCCCTTTGAAGACGCTGGACAGATCGGCAACAAAAGCCGCATACTGGTTGAAGTCATCGGGAGGGCCGTCTTCTTCATGGACACTACGCGACCAGGGAGGTGCGGCCACAACACTGAACAGGATCTTGATCCCTGCTGCGGAAAAAGCATTTACCGCCTCCTCAAGCCCGGCGGCATTCCAATTTCTGATCCCGGGATTCTGCTCTATCCAACTCCAGCGCACCTGGAACTTAACCCAGCGCATCCCTAGGTCCTGCGCCGCACTGAGGGCCGGGCCCCAGGCCCCCTGGAAGGGGTGGACCTGGATTCCGTAATCGAATCCGGTTCCGGTCGGTACTGGTGCAGAAATTACTGGTTGGGGTGTGGGGGTAGGAGTGGGTGCTGGTTGCGTGGTCCCGGGAGTAGGAGTGGGACTGGGGGTGCGAGTTGGGGTTGGGATACCGATGTTGAGGGGAATGCTGCCGCTAGCCACCAGCGGAGATTGACCACCATTGTCGGAAACGCTGAGGGCAATGCTGTACTCGCCAGGGGTTGCCGGCTCCCAGGAACCAGATTGGGAAAGAACCTGGGGCGAAGTGATACTCTTCCCGTCGGCGGTCTGCACCTCCCAAAGGAGGACGAACTGGCTTTGCAAGTTGGAAGGAGCTGCGGCCTGGTAATTCTGCAAGGCTAACCAGAGGTTAGAGTCACTCCCTTCGGCGAAAAGCCCTTGCAAAGATACCCCTGTCAGATGGCGGGAAGCGGCCAAGTCCAATTTATGTGACAGGCTCTGTCCATTTTCCAAATAGACCTTGTGCTCACCTTGAGCATCGCTAAAGGTGAACCAATATATCTGCGGCTCAGCCCAGAACTGGAGGGGAGGGGCGGAAGTAACCTCTATCGAGACTTCTTCCCCCGGGGAGGCTTCCTCGGGTGTAGAAACTTCAAAGAGGCTGCCCCATAGGGACAGGGCCTGGGCATAAGTCAGGTTATTGATACTTTGTCCAGATACATCCTGAGAATAGGAGGAGAGGACAAGTTGCAACTTGCTGCGGTTGATCAGGCTGGTCGCAAAATCTAGTAGGGAATCCATTTGCCCGCCGGGGACAAAGGCTGCGGGATCATCCACCGCCGGAACTTGGAATAAATCTACTATTTGCCCAATCCCTTGCCAGTCGTATCCCCCGGTGTTCCACTTATCAGGCGAGACCTGAAACGTCTCTCCGACTCGCACCCCCAAAAGTTTGCTTTGCTCTTCCAGGGCAGCGGACAGATCCCGTAGGAAGGCCAAAAAATCGTCAGCAAGATCGGGAGTGACGCCCTGGTAATCAATGATGATCCCCGGATAACCTTCGCTTTGCACTAAAGACACGATTTCTGCAATGTGGTTGGCCCGCAGATCAGGGCTGGTGAGAATGTTGTGGGTTAGGTCATCCCGCACTACGCCTTCGTAGACATTCTCCAAAACGGGAAGGATCAGATACCCCTCTTGAGGGGTAAGGGAGGGAATGCCACCGATGGTCGTTTGGCCATTGAAGCCATCGTTCTGCAAGAAGAGCCCCGAGGCCTCTAGGGTGCTTAAAACCTCTGCGCCCTCGGGCATTGTCTCCCCAGGTTGGAACTCGGCGCTGATCAACGGGGAGACTTGCTTCGTTTGCATAACCCCCACAAGTTGGGGAAGAAACTGGAGATGAGATTCTATCCGCACCTCTTCCCCAAGTAAGGAATGGGGCAGCCATACCCACTCCTGTCCGGTCCAGCCATAGAGGTCTAAGGTTTCCCATGGTTCCGCATCATTGGGGATAGGGATGCTCAGCACCAAGTCAACGGGCATTGGTCCGCGCAGTGAAAAAGAATAGAGCGGGCTCTTCAATTCTAGGTCGGGATGGGCGGTGAGGAGATTATCTTGTGCCGAGCCATAACCTGCCCCACTCTCCAGGAAATCAGCGCGAGGAATTGAGGTAAAGCGAACCTTAACTTCTCCACTCATACCCTCGGGTAAGATGGTGAGCTGTGTTCCATCGGGGTCGAGGATGGTCCCTCCGCTTAAGGGGACCGCTGTGTAGCCAGCCTCTAGGACCCTTTCGGCCAGAGAGATGGGAGGGAACATAAGCCCCAGAGCAATAAGCAAAGGAAGAACGATCCATTGCACCAGTTGCACCGTGGCCGGTTGTTGTAGGAAAGAAAAGATGGTCTGGAGATTGAAAGCAGTGGATTGCTTCATTATGTTCGGCTTACCCCTTTTTGATAGATAGAAGACGAGTCAAATATTTATATCCTCGGTCACGCCATGTGTCAAACCGCTTATTCACTTTGCAAAGTCCAGGTTTGGCTAGTTTCCCAAGCCTGATTTGG
Source organism: Chloroflexota bacterium (assembly GCA_016190785.1). Classification (GTDB taxonomy): domain Bacteria; phylum Chloroflexota; class Anaerolineae; order UBA7937; family JACPPX01; genus JACPPX01. The sequence continues at coordinate 1,308 of JACPPX010000059.1, read as the reverse complement.
TTGCAGCATTGCATCCCAGATAAAAAGCAAAGAGGAAGCCTGATAAACCTTTTCCCATCCCGCCTCAGAACTGGAGACAGTTTGGATGGGAAACCGCCACAGCCTAGCCAGCCGCTCCAATTCGCATTGCAATCGTACCCCGAGGTGATGGTTGACTAAGAGGAGTTGCTTTATTGCCTCAGCTTCGCCCCGGGAGTCGAGATGCGGGTCATCGAGATTTATCCCGGGTATCTGATAGAAGGCAGCGGGGGAATGGCCACTCAACAGTCCCAGATTTACCTCTACCCCAAAGCGCACCTCTATTGGCTTGTCACCTTTATTAGTCAGAGAATAGGTTACCGGAAGCGCTGCCTTACTTTTTGCAATATGGAATCGCTTTTCGAGATAGACTGGCTGAACCATGTTCTCGGCCTGTACTATCCCCTGGCGTGAAAGAATGACAATTAATCCCTCTTCTGTTTCTTGAAACGAGTAGTCATATTTTTGCGCGGCAAAATCAGCCAACTCTTGGTAATCCCCGCTCTGGAACTGGTCGAGAGTTGTATTCTCGTCCAGAAAATGGTCGAGGAATGCTACTCTCCGGTAGGGATCATAGTGCAATAGGGTTTCCAGGCCAGGCTCCTTGACCCGCGCCAGCTCATGGATAGTTTTAACTTTTTCTGCTCCCTGCTCAGGTTGCGGCGTAGAGGTCAAGACTTCCCGAACCTTGTGATGGTAGGCCTCTGGACGACGGGTGAGGGTGTCCAGGAGGTTGAGCTTTTTCTCCCGCCAGTCCCACTCAAACAGGCTTCCCCGTTCTGCCGGGGCAAAGTAGAGGTTCATTTTGTTCCCGTTCACCAGAAGTTGTTTTTCTCCATCGCGGCGGAAGTCGGTCTCAATATATTCCAACCAATCGTTCTCAGGATGAAGCACTCCATCGGCAATATCCTCCGCGGCGAGGAGATGCTGGTAGGGGACGGTGCGCAGGTGGGGGAGGTAAACTCCACCAAAGGAACCGTGCCAGTAGGGGTCGTTTCCCTGCGCTTTCCATAATTCATCCTGCGCTTTATCTCGAGCCGGTGAAGGGGGCAGGGAATAGACCTTGTCATGGACGAGGAGCATCTTTTTGTGCATATCGTTGATCTCTGGATACTTGGCCAGGAAGTTTCTCCAGTGTCCGCCCCGCAAGAAGCTCAGAATTCCCTCCTGGCCCCCTTCCCATAAGCGATGTCTTAACTCTTCTATCCGTTTTGCCGTTTCGGGCGGAAGGGCCCATTCCGTCATCTCAATATACGATGCAGTAGGGAGATAGATACGCCCCGCTGCCGG
>JACPPX010000058.1 GCA_016190785.1 Chloroflexota bacterium | reverse complement strand
GCCTCTACTATGCTCTGAGTGAAACGCAGATTCTTTATCGGCCTAGCAATTTCCCCCTTCTGGATGAGAAAGGTGCCGTCTCGGGTCATGCCGGTGATTACCGTGCGCAGGGGATGTATGGGATTGATGTACCAGAAGCGGGAGACCCAGATTCCTTTCTCTATCTTGGCTAGCAGCTCTTCCTTGGTCACTCCACCATTACCCATAATTATGTTCCAGGGCAGGGGGCCCTCCGGGTTGGGGGCCGGCAGGGCATGGCCAGAAGAATTTTTGCCCTCTTCTCGGCCGGCAGTGTAAGAATCGTAAACTACCTCTTTGGCTGTTCCACTGGAGATAAACTCGACTTTTTTCTTGGCCACCCCTTCATAGTCGAAAGGGGCGGGCAGGCCACGCGGATCCACTCCGTCATCCCACAGGTAAACATTTTCGGACATAACCTTCTGGCCTAGGCGTTCGGCCATAAAGCTTCTTTTTTCTTGGACAGCCAGGGCGCTAAAACTCATATAGCTCAAATAGAATAGCATCTCCTGCACCGCATATTCTTCCAAGATTACCGTGTATTCTCCAGGCTCGATTTTCTTTGGGTTTTGGCTGCGGATTGCTTTATCCACTGCCTCCTTCCCCAGAATCTCGGCCTCGATCTGGGCCACATCCATGGAGGTGGCTTGGGCATACCCCGAGCCACTATCCCCCAGGATCACCGTCTTCATATCAGCCAGGGTAGAGGGGTCATAGGCAAATACTCCCCGGGAGTTGGCTACCCCCATCTCGAAGACAGCTGTGGTGAAGGCTCCCGAGGCTACCAAGCCCTTATCCTTAGCCAGTCGGCATATTGCCCCAACTGCTTTCGCCCTCGCTTGGGGTGTAGTCTGGACCGTCCTTTCTACGAAGCCATTGACCTTGGGGATTGGAGTGGGGGAAGGCAGGGAGCGGAAATCGGGGTTGGGAGGCTGGAGCCGGGCCACGGCGATGGCTTCCTCCAAAACCTTTTCCGTCCCGGCGGTGCTCAGGTCATTGGTGGAGGATACACCGGCCCGCTGCCCCAGAACAGCGCGCACCCGCAGTTCAGCGTTGTTTTCGGATACATTTTGGTGGATGTAAGAATTAGCAAAGCGGGTGAGTTGGCGATCTTCTCCGAGAATGAGCACCTCAGTCTGCTCTGCCGAGGAGCGGGTCAAGATATGATCTGCAATCTCTTTGAAGCGTTTTTCGCCAAGCATGTTGCCAAGCCTTTCTGTAAGGATACTAGTGCATCACCCCCACCTGCACTTTGCGGAAGCGGGCCGGGGCGGCGCCGTGCCCCACATGGGCGATCTGCACCGGCTCCCCTTTGCCGCAATTGGGGGTGCCCCACATCCGCCAATGCTCTCCCGAGCAAACCGCATCGCAGGAGCCCCAGAACTGAGGTGTGATCCCGGTATAAGTAGCATTTTTGAGCATCGCGCCTAGCTTCCCCTCTTTGATTTCGTAAGCCACTTCGGTCCCAAACTGGAAATTCAAACGGCGATCGTCAATACTCCAGGACTTATTAGTATCCATATAGATCCCCTCTTCGGTGTCCGCTATCAGATCCTCTAAGTTCCATTCCCCGGGCTGGAGGTTGATGTTGGTCATACGGATAAGGGGGATTCGGTTCCATCCCGAGGCCCGCATCGCTCCTCCGGAGGGTTTTCCCCAGCGGGCGGCGGTTTCTCGGGAAGTTAAGTAGCCCACGAACTGGCCTGCGCGGACGATAGGCACCCTTTGGGCGGGAACCCCTTCATCATCGTAGCCGAAGGTGCCCAGACCAAGGGGAGTCGTGGCGTCAGCGGTGATATTAACTAGCTCTGAGCCATAGCGAAAGTTTCCTAGCTTTTCAGGGGTTAAGAAACTAGTGCCAGCATAACTGGCCTCGGTGCCCAACACCCGGTCCAGTTCGATGGGATGGCCACAGGATTCGTGGATCTGGAGGGCGAGTTGCCCAGAGCCCAATATGAGATCGGTTATCCCGCTGGGGCAGGGTTTGGCTGAGAGAAGAGCCACTGCCTCCTCAGCCGTCTTGCGGGCGTGTGCCTCCAAATCAAGAGCCTCCACGAATTCGTAGCCGGCAGTGCCACGATGGTTGCGGCCCGACTCCGGGTAGGAGCGACTCTGTAGTTCATCCTCCCCCACGGCGGTGGCTTCGATCCCTGCTCCACTTTCGATAATTTCTTGCTGGATTTGGCTTCCTTCGCTGGAGGCAAAATATTGGTTCTTACGTAAGAAAAACATATCGGCGCTGGTCACCGCCACCCCCTTTACCCCGCGCATCTCCTGATCCGCGGCCAAAAGCAGCCCGATTTTCTCTTCGAGAGGTATTTGGAAAGGGTCTCGCTGGATAGGGGTTTGGTAGCCGCCGCGATGGACTTTGGGTGGGCCCAGGTTCACTTTCTCACCTTTCACCAGGGCGCTGGCTTTGGCAATGGCCACTGCCTCGGAAGCGATGCGCTCCAGCTCACCTGTTTCTAAGCGGAAAGTGGAGGCAAATCCCCAGGCGCCATCCACTATTACCCGCACTCCAGCCCCCTGGCTCTCCTCGGTTGCTAACCCTTCAACCCGACCGTCCTTTACAGTGATAGCCTGGGTCACGGTATGCACCACCCGCACATCAGCATACTGAGCACCCTTGACTTGGGCGGTATTCAGGGCCCGGGCAGCAAGCTCTTCCATAAATTTTCCTAGTCTTCTCTTTTCGGGTAGTAGTTTACCTGCTTGGACTGTACTGTAAAACAGTAATTTTAGGCGCAGTGCCAGGACAAAGCAAAGTAAGTGGTCTAGAGAAACAGGGGGTGCTAAAATCTGGACCATGAGTTCTTCCCCTGAGGACTTTGCATTTCGCCTAGAGGCCAAGGACAAGGAGACCCTGGCCCGGGCCGGAGCCCTGAAGACTCCGCATGGTGAATTTGCTACTCCCGTCTTTGCCCCCGTGGCTACCCAGGCCACAGTCAAAACACTCTCCCCCCGAGAGCTTACAGAGTTGGATACAACCCTCCTTATGGCCAATGCTTACCATCTTTTCCTACGGCCTGGGGCGGAAATCATAAGCCAGATGGGAGGGCTGCAGGGGTTTATGGCCTGGAAAGGTCCGATGATGACGGATAGCGGCGGGTTTCAGGTTTTCAGCCTGGCTCATCTCCGCCGAGTGGATGACGAGGGGGTGACCTTTCGTTCTCACCTCGATGGGTCTTTACAGCATCTAACCCCAGAGAGCGTCGTTGCCCTCCAGGAAACAATTGGTGCCGATTTGATCCTGCCTTTGGACCAGTGCACTGCCTATCCGAGTGAGCATCGGGAATTCGAAGAAGCACTACACCGCACCAATTTGTGGGCGGGTAAGTCACTCGCGGCCCAAAAGCGTGAGGACCAAGCTCTTTTCGGCATCCTTCAAGGAGGGTTCGATCCTGATCTTCGGCGCCGCGCGGCCGAGTTCATTACCGGTTTGGATTTTTGGGGGTATTCCATCGGGGGGTTGAGTGTAGGCGAGCCTAAAGAGTTGATGCAAGAGATTCTAGATTTCACAGTACCTCTTCTCCCTGAAAAAAGGCCCCGACATCTCTTAGGGGTGGGTTCCCCCGAGGACCTCTGGGAAAGCGTAGCGCGGGGGATAGATATTTTCGATTGCGCTTTGCCCACCCGGCTAGCCCGTAACGGTGGCCTTTTTACTCGCGGGGGAAGGATCAATATCCGCAATTCCCAATTTTCCGCTGACCCTGCACCGCCCGAGGAAGGATGTGATTGCTACACTTGTTTAAACTTTTCCCGATCCTACCTTCGCCATTTATTTATGGCCAATGAAATTTTAGGGTTGCGTTTGGCTACTCTCCATAATTTGCGGTTCATGTTCCGTTTGTTGAAAGAAATTCGCGACTCTATCCTCGCTGGGAATTTTGTCGCCGCCAAGCGAGAGTTCTTATCCGTAGTCAAGACCACGGATGAAGAGTTACGGATGAAAAACCGCTTTCGCCGCGGACAGACTCTGCGCCGCGCCCCAACCGGGGAGCCATGGACCTAGTTCAGGCCGCAATTCTAGGGATAGTGCAGGGGGCTACAGAGTTCCTCCCCATCTCTAGTTCCGGACATCTGGTGCTAGTTCCCTGGCTGTTGGGTTGGCCCCAACCCGGGCTAGCCTTCGATGCCTTCCTCCACCTGGGCACCCTGGTAGCAGTTCTGGTCTATTTCCGCCGCGAGCTCATACAACTTCTGGTGGCCTGGTTGGCTAGTATTCGCTACACGAGTATTGGTGACGAACCAAACCGCCGTTTGGCCTGGCTAATAATTTTGGGAACACTTCCTGCCGCACTTTTAGGCATTGCCTTCGAGGGTTTCTTCGCTAACTTCTTCTCTGCTCCGCAGGCGGTTTCCGTTTTCTTGCTGGGCACCGCCCTCATCCTCTGGCTAGGGGAGAAGATGCAGCCCGCCCTTGATGCGGCGAGGGAGAAACACCAGTGGGGAATGGCTGGCCTAAGTCTCTGGGATGCACTCTTGATCGGGCTGGCCCAGGCAGTGGCCATCCTGCCTGGAATTTCTCGCAGCGGAGCGACGATCAGTGCCGGATTGTGGCGAGGATTGCGACGGGAGGAGGCGGCCCGTTTTTCTTTTCTCCTCTCCGCCCCAGTGGTTCTGGGAGCGGGGATGTTGAAATTCTGGGACCTTTTGCAGTCTGCCGAGTTTGGGAACCTCGGTCCTATCTTGCTCTCCGGATTCCTAGCGGCTTTGATAAGTGGTTACTTGGCTATCAATTTTCTCCTCTCTTTTCTGCAGAGGAGAAATCTCTATCCCTTCGCCCTGTATTGTCTGCTCTTGGGTTCAATCACCTTTTTATTGTCAGTCCTGGCGCGATGAAGCAGTTCTCACCGAGTCCTGGCCTGCTTCTGGCAGTTTTACTTTTTGGGGCAGGATGCCTTCCTCAAGTAGAACCACACTCCCCTGTTCTTTTACGGCTGGCCGGATCCACAGCAATGGCTCCTCTAATTGAGGAACTGGCTGCAGCCTACAAGATAGAGCGAGAGTATTTGTCCTTCGAAATCCGGGGTGTGGGTAGTGGTGCCGGCCTGGAGGCTATTGCAGAGGGCAGGGCAGATATTGCGATGGTCTCAAGAGAATTGGCCCCAGAGGAAAAAGAGAAGTGGCCGGCCACACTTTTAGCCTGGGATTCACTGGCGATTATAGTCCATCCTGATAACCCAGTGAACTCCCTCACCTTAGATCAAATCCGCAGCATATTTTCTGGATCAACTCTTTCCTGGATTGATGCTGGAGGAGGAGAGGGCCAGATCCAAGTGGTCACCCGTGAGGAGGGGTCGGGGAGTCGAGCCGCCTTTCAGACACTGGTCCTTACCTCGGGGGAGCGGATAACCTCGCTGGCCATCGTCTTGCCTTCGGATCAGGCGGTAGGCGAGTATATAGCCCGAAATCCAAGTGCTATAGGCTATGCCTCAATAGCCAGCCTGGCCACTCAGACAAAACCGCTAATTCTTGAAGGACAAGAACCAACTTCGCAACAGTACCCTTTGCTTCGTCCATTTTACTTGCTCATAGCGCGGGAGGCGGAGGATGAGGCGCGGGATTTTATAAATTTCTGCTTGAGCCCAAGAGGACAAGTTATCATCGGCCGAGCATATAGGAGGGCCAGATAATAGCAGTTGTGTCGCGAGTTCGATCCTGGTTGGTCTCTAAGCACGCAGGGGTGTGGTTTGCGCTTGTATTCGGCGGGGTTATTTTTCTTCGTGGGTATCAATGGTACCAGGTTCCCCCAGGGCTGCATTTTGATGAGGCTGTATTTGGGTTGCTGGCTCGTGAGATCTCTCTCAACCAATTGCCGGTCTATCTCTCGTCCTATGCCGGGAGAGAGCCCTTGTATATGTACCTCCTAGCTTTGCTCTTCCAATTAATGGGCCCAACGCTACTTGCCATCCGATTCCTCCCTCTGATTATTAGCCTGGCCACTCTAGCCATCAGTTTCTGGCTGATCCGCGATCTATTTGGTAAGCAGGTGGCGCTTCTATCCACTGCCCTCTGGGGCACAAGCCTGTGGGCCCAAACTGCGGGCCGCTACTCTCACGCCAACTTACTCATGCCACCCCTAGGGGCCCTGGCCTTCCTAGCCCTATGGCGGGGATATCAAAAGGGCCATCTCGGATGGTTTTTGGCCGGGGGGTTGTTCATTGGGTTAGACCTCTATACCTACGCTGCGGCCCGCTTCTTCCCTCTGGCCGTGCTTGTTGTTTTCCTCGGTTTAGCCCTCGTCGACCGCGAGCGATGGCAGAAAAATTTACCCTTGATCACCACCGGGGCGACTCTTGCCTCCTTGGTTGCTGTTCCCTTGATTTCCCATTTTCTTAGCCATCCCGACGATTTCTGGGAAAGACCTGAGCAGGTCTTTCTTTTCTCCGTTTTGCCTCCTGAAAGGTGGGCCGGACAGATTGTGGAGAACTCTGCACAGACCATTGCTGGGTTTTTTATAGAGGGTGATTCCAACTGGCGAGTTAATCTCCCTCCTCTACCAATTTTCGATCCGCTAATTGGTGTGGGCTTTATTAGTGGCTTGGTCCTAACCCTTTGGCGATGGCGGCGTCCGGAATACCTTCTGGCTGTTCTATGGCTGGTGGTGATGAGCCTGCCAGCTATTCTGACTCGGGGGCCACACCCCAATACTCAGCGGCTAATCGGCACCTGGCCCATCCTCCTCGTCTTTCCAGCACTGGGCCTCTTTTGGCTAGGAGAAAAGGCTCTCGATAGGTTCTCCTTCATTGCTCCTCGCCTTCTCCCCTTTCTAATCTCCCTGCTCGTGCTGGCGGAAGGAGCCAATACTTTTCGGCTCTATTTTGGGGAGTGGGCCTCCTCTCCCCAAGTTTACCATTGGTACGATGTAGCATATAAGGAGATGATACCTTTGCTTCAGAGGGAGATGCAGGCTGGTCGGGAATTAGTTATCGGCTCACTTCACTATCGACACCCCACCTTGGCCTTTCTTTTGCCGCGCACCAGCAAGAGCACTTGGATGTTGGGTGGTAAGACAATAGTTTTTCCTCAAAGTGAAAGAGACGAAATCGCCTATGTCATCGGTCTGCCGGACAATCCGCAGAAACCAGAAGTAACCGGGCTTTTGTCCTCCCTGGCCTACCAGGTTGAGACCTACCCTGATCCGGCAGGGGATCCTGCCATCTTGGTCTACCATATGGCGCGAGGGAGTACACCAAAACCCTCGTCGGAATCTTGGCTACTCAGTTTCAATGGAGAAGTAATTCTCCAAGATATAGATTTGCTCGGTAGTTGGCGGCGAGATGAACCTTTGCCAGTGTTTATTTCCTGGTCGGTGTTGTCCAGCCCTCCTGCCGCCCGTTCCTTAGTTCTTCATCTGGTCGATGAAAGGGGAGTGCTGTGGAGCCAATCCAGCGAGGCAGGATATATTTGGGATCAGTGGAAGCCGGGGGATCTGGTCTATCAGTGGCCAGAATTCCCCTTAGAGAGAAGCATGCCCCCCGGGTTATATGAGGTCCGACTTTTCCTCACCGATGCTGCGGCGAATCCCCTGCCGGTCCTGAGTAGAGAAGGAAATCCACAAGGAATATTCCTCTCGCTGGGCAAGGTGGAGATTACTCCCCAGGGTGGTCTAGTCGAAACAGTATCTCAGCAAGGAGTACCCTTTGGCCAATCTCTGCAAGTCATTGATTTTGATAAGTTGAGAGGCTCAATTGTACCAGGT
>JACPPX010000067.1 GCA_016190785.1 Chloroflexota bacterium | reverse complement strand
TTTACATTATCCGGGGTGCGGAAGACTGAAGTAGGGCGAATAGCCTCGTGGGCTTCCTGGGCGCGGGGGGTCCGGGCCTGGTAGCGAGGGGGATATTTCGGCAGATACACTTGGCCCAGTTCCGCGGCGATATATTTCCGGGCCTCTGCCTGGGCATAAGCCGCCACCTGGGTGGAATCAGTGCGCATATATGTGATGAGCCCTATTCGTCCTTCGGCTCCCAACTCAATCCCTTCATAGAGGTCCTGGGCGATGCGCATCGTGCGCCGCGCGGAAAATCGCAAGCGTCGCGAGGCTTCCTGTTGCAGGGTGCTCGTAGTGAAAGGAGCAGCCGGACGGCGCCTTTTCTCCCCTTCTGTGACCTTATCCACAATGAAAGTAGAATTTGTCAAGGCCTTAACAATTTTCTGCGCTTCCTCGTTATGGGGGATCACGACCTTTTCCCCTTTGATCTCTATTAGCCGGGCGAGGAAACTCTCTTTGGCATTTAGAGCGGAGAGCTGGGCATCGATGGTCCAAAATTCCTGGGGGACAAAACCCTGGATTTCTCTTTCTCGTTCCACCACCAACCGCAGGGCTACGGATTGCACCCGACCGGCGGAAAGGCGGTGCTTAACTTTGCTCCACAGAAGAGGGCTGAGTTTATAGCCCACCAAGCGATCCAGGACGCGCCGGGCGGTCTGGGCCTCCACCAATCGCTGGTCAATGGGTCGTGGCTCCTGGAATGCGGCTTTCACCGCCGATGGGGTGATTTCATAAAAAGCCACACGGTGCACTGGCCGGTCTCCGAAATCCACCGCCTGGGTGAGATGCCAGGCGATGGCTTCCCCTTCCCGGTCGGGGTCGGTAGCCAAATAGATGGACTTGGCTTTCTTGGTTGCTTCTTTGAGTTCTTTGACCACACTCCGCTTCTCTTTGGGGATGGTATAGTGGGGAGCAAAGTCGTTTTCCACATCCACACTCAAACGGGAACGCAGCAAATCCCGCACATGGCCTATGGAGGCCTTGACCTTGAAACCTTGGCCTAGATAGCGCCCCAAGGTTTTGGCCTTGGCTGGAGATTCAACAATGACTAGTTTTTCTATGCGAGCCGCGTCTTTAGACGGCGATGCCTTGGCCTTCACTTTTCGCTTCTTAGATTTGGCCGATTTCTTGGGGGAAGAGGCGGGAGGGGGATCGATTTCCGGCTTTGGTAGAGAAGCGTGGGCCGGGGTTAATCCCATGAGCACCATCTTATTCCCGGATACAGGACAAATCCCCTCTGTTGCTGGACGACCGGTCTTAGTGTAGATCGGCCGTGGCTCCAGCATCTCCCGCTTTGTTTTGCATACTACACAATAGGCTTCCATAATTCTGACTTCAGGAGAATGCAGGACTTTAGAGCAGCTCCTCTTTTCCCTCTCTCGCTAACTTTTCCACCAGAGCTTTGACTTCCTGGGCTTTATCTCGCGGACATATAAGCAAGGCATAGGGAGTGTCTACGACAATCAGATCTTCTACGCCAATCGTAGCAATTGGCCGCTCACCACCATAGATGAGAGAGCGATGGGTAGAGACCCCAATATGCCTTCCCAGTACGACATTGCCCTGTTCGTCGGCAGGGAGAATCTCTAAGAGGCTGGCCCAACTCCCCACATCGCTCCACCCCACTTCCATGGGCAAAACCGCAACTTTATCCGCTTTCTCCATGATCCCGTAATCAATTGTCTGACACTCTAATTTCAGCCAATTTTCGAGAATCACTTGCTTTTCTTGCAGGGTGTTCAAAGCCGCAGTGATCTTTTGCAATGATCCATAGAGATCAGGCATCAGTTGTTCAATATCTTGCACAATGCGCGATACTCTCCACGCAAAAATTCCACTATTCCAATAATACTCCCCTCTGTCAAGAAACCGCCGTACCGCTTCTTCGTTTGGTTTCTCCAAGAACTGCTGAGAGTGGAAGGCATGATGGCCGGCGAATTCACCAATACTCTCTCCGCGATGGATGTATCCATACCCCCTCTCCGGGCGAGTAGGTGGTATGCCGAAAGTGACAAGATAGTCTTTTTTAGCCATCTCCTCAGCGGCTAAAAGATAGTCTCGAAATTTTTCTTCGTCGCGGATGAAATGGTCGGCGGGGAGAACGGCCATGACCTCATCCCCTGCTCCCCGATTTTGAAGATTGACTGCCGCTAAACCCATGGCCGAGGCCGAACCTTTCCCCACTGGCTCAACAATTAAATTCTCTCGAGGGAGATCGGGGAGTTGCTTTATCACTTGTTTCTCATGGATTTCGGCTACGACAACCAGGATGCGCTCAGGGGGAATAAGCGGATGTAGTCGCGAGTAGGTCTCCTGGAGCATAGTCCGCCCCATGCCTGGCCAAAGGGCTAAGAGTTGCTTGGGCGTTTTCTTGCGGCTGAGGGGCCACAGCCGGGTGCCAGAACCCCCGGCCAGGATGACACCGTACATTCAATCCACCGTATAGGGAAGCCTGGCTTCCCGCGCCAGGATGTAATGCATCCCCCCCACCTGCCGTACCAGCCCTTTTAGTTCCAAGAGGGCCAAAGTCCCAGTGACTTGGGAGATAGGGAGACGAGTCTGGCGGCCGATTTCATCGACATGCATCGGCTCGGTGGAGAGGGTGCCCAGGACCAGAGCCTCGGTCTCGTTTTGGGGAAGGACCGCCGCAGCTTGCCGCTGCTCCTGGATCATGGTCATGTTGAGTTCTTCCAGGATATCCGCTGCAGAAAAAATAAGTTTGGCTCCTCCCTCTTGGATAAGCTTGTTGGTCCCTCGACTCTTGGGGCTGGTAACATTTCCCGGCACGGCGAAGAGTTCCCGGCCCTGCTCCAGAGCATAATCGGCAGTGATCAGCGCCCCCGAATCCGCCCCGGCCTCAACAATCACCGTTCCTAAAGCCAGGCCACTGATCAGCCGGTTGCGACGAGGGAAATTCTCAGCAACCGGAGGAGTGCCCAAGGGATATTCACTGAGGATGACTCCCTGTTTAATTATCGCCTCAGCTAAGGGTTTGTGTTCTTCGGGATAGAGGACATCAATGCCACTGCCCAGCACAGCGATGGTGCGGCCTCCGGCCTCGAGTGCGGCGCGGTGAGCGAGGGAATCAATGCCTCGCGCCAGGCCGCTGACCACAGTGACCCCGCTCCGTGCCAGATCTGAGGCAATCTCCTCAACAATCTGCCGCCCATAAGGCCGCGGGGAGCGGGTCCCCACTACCGCCACCGCCCACCCGTCCTGGGACAGGAGTTCACCTTTCCGGTAAAGGAGAGGAGGAGGATCATGGATGCTGCGCAATTTTTCCGGATAATTTTTATCCGACCAGGTAACAACCTTAATTCCGGCTTTCGAAAGCTTATCTATTTCTTCCTCGAGTGATACCTTCTGCCGAAAAGCAAGGAGATTTTCTATTGCCTTCGCATCTAATCCTGCCTCTTTCAGCTCCCTGGCCTCAGCCTCCCATGCCTGACCTGCATCTCCGAAGTGATCCAAGAGTTGCTTGAATTTTATGGGGCCAATGCCCGGAACTTGATTGAAGCCCACCCAATATTTGAGATCCACGGTTTAACTTGCTTTATGCAGCATAGCAAAAATCAAAGTGCTATGTCAAAAATGCGAACGGCCCTCTGCGGGCCGATTACTATGATTTTTCCCCGATTGCTAGACTATCTCCAGGATTACCCGTTTCCCTCGCCGCGTGGCCGCCACCCGCAGGATGGTGCGGATGGCATCCGCAACCCTCCCCTCCTTGCCAATCACCCGGCCCATATCCTCTTTGGCCACGTGCAATTCGTAGATCACCGAGTTGGCGGTGGCCAATTCTTTGACCTCCACCTGCTCCGGGTACTCAACCAAAGACTTGGCGATGAACTCCACCAGCTCTTTCATTTCCCTGATCCTCGGCTACTCCCTGCTCCAATACCCCTTCTCGCGTAGCGCGGATTTGATTTCTTGTTGGGATTTCTCACCCAACCCGGGTACGGTTTCCAGCCGTCCCTCTTTGAGCATATCCACTAAAACGCTGACTGTTTCCACTCCAGCCGCGGCCAAGTAGTTCAGCACCCGAGTAGAGAGCCCCAGTTCTCCCAGCGATGATCCTCCAGGTTCACCCGATGATGGTTCCTTAACAATATCGGCCCCAGCCAATACTTTCTCCAATGGCTCGCCAGCCTTGACTTTCTGCCAGCGATCCCAAGTCCCCTGTTTCACCAAAAGGTTAGACACTGCCGGGCTGGGCTGGGCCCCTTTTCCCAGCCAGTAGATCGTGCGGGCTTCATTGATGGTGAAGGCTGGGGGATCCGAGCGGGGATCGAGGTGGCCCAGGTTCTCGATAAATCTCCCTTTCGCCGGAGAACGAGAATCAGCCACCACCACTCGGAAGTAAGGCTGCTTCCTAGCCCCCACCCTGCGCAGACGAATCTTGACCAATCTCTACCTCCTAGAGTGACCTAGTAGTTCAACCCAAATCCAAATTGCAAAGATAGAATATACCCTAATTCGGCAAAATTCCAAATCCCTCGACCGACACATCGAGACATGGTTAGGCGCTCAACATCAAAAGTCGCCCCTAGGGAGCGACTAGGTAATTATAGGTGAGACGAGGCAATATGTCAAGAAAGTGTACTCGTTCACTACATATGAGACAGGTGGGCCATTTTGGGGACCATCTCTGGGTGGTGCTCTCTAATATACTC
>JACPPX010000060.1 GCA_016190785.1 Chloroflexota bacterium | reverse complement strand
GGGTTATCGGCGGCAGTGGTCTCTACCAAATGGAAGAGCTACAGGATGTAGAGGAACGGAGAGTATCTACTCCCTTTGGTGATCCATCAGACGCCACCATTCTGGGTACCCTTTCCGGGGAGCGGGTGGCCTTTTTACCTCGCCACGGCCGCGGTCACCGCCTGCTCCCCAGTGAGGTCCCTTACCGGGCTAACATCTACGCCCTGAAATCCCTGGGGGTGGAGCGGATTATATCTGTAAGCGCCTGTGGCAGCCTCCAAGAAGAGATTGAGCCCTTGCATATGGTGATCCCCGATCAACTCTTTGACCGCACCCAAGGCAGGCCAAGTACCTTCTTCGGGGAAGGCATCGTAGCCCATGTCTCCTTTGACACCCCATTTTGCCCGGATCTCTCGCAGTGGCTATATGATTCTGCCCGCTCTTCCGGGGTAAAGGTGCACCGCGGGGGAACCTTTGTGGTTATGGAGGGGCCGCAATTCTCCACTAAGGCCGAGTCGCACTTCTATCGCTCCCTGGGCGGGGCAATCATCGGGATGACTGCCCTCCCCGAAGCCAAGTTGGCCCGGGAAGCGGAGATTTGTTATGCCACCCTAGCCTGTGTCACGGATTATGATGTATGGCAGGAGGCAGAGGAGCCAGTGACTCAGGAAATAGTGGTGCGCAACCTTAAGCAAAATGTGGAAAGGGCTAAGGTCATCCTCCAGGCAATCATCCCCACTATAAAAAGAGAGCGCCCGTGCATCTGCGTCCAGGCCCTGGCGGGAGCCATTGCTACCCAAAAAGACCTGATACCCACGGAGACCAGGGAGAAACTGCGCCTTCTTTTGGGAAAATTTCTAGAGTAGACCCGCCCAAACACATCCCTACTTAGCCTTGGGAAAATCAGGACGGCAACGCGATGGTTGCCGTCTGAAATTTTTTCTACAAAAATTAATGCTCAATCACCCCACCCGTCTTCCTCCAAGTCCCAACCTTCTTCCTCTTCCTCGAGATCCTCTTCGAGATCGATCTCCTCCTCTTCCTCATCTCCCTCCCGCTCCACATAGGTCAAACAGCCACGGTCGGGGTGGTACTCCATCTCCTCCGCGCTGCATATGCCTTTGGCATTAAACCGACAGGTATGTTCCCAGCAACGAATCTTGGTCATAAATCTAGCATCTTGGTGTCCCGACTGGGATGCATCCCCGACCAGTTTTAGTTATATTTCCCTCTCCACCAGAGGTCAGGCCGGTTATTTCCCGCCAGTCATGTGTTTTTCGATGTAAGCCACTGCTTCGCCCACGGTATTTATATTCTGAGCGTCTTCGTCGGAGATCTCCCCTCCGAATTCCTCCTCAAAGGCCATGATCAGTTCCACCAGATCTAAGGAGTCGGCCTCCAATGTCTCGCGGAAACTAGCCTCTGGTGTGACTTTTGAGGCATCGACTCCTAATTGCTCCATGATGATCGCCTTAACCCGATCATAGACTTCGCCGGCCATCGCCATACCTCCCTTAGGATTTCTTTCCCGAAAGGTGACCTAGAATCTTCTTCGCTTCTAACTTACACCTGCGGGATAGTATACTACTCCCTGCTCCGCCAGTCAACTTGACCGCCTCTGGTTTGTTGGGTAAACTGGGGGCAATCCTATGCAACAAACACACAGCCCTGGACAAAGTTACGGAGGTTCCGGCCTAGAAGGACGGAAGCAGGATCATATCCGCATCGCCCTGGAGGAGGAGGTCGAGCCCCGGGGGGTTACTACCGGGCTGGAGAATTACGATTTCATCCACCAGGCCTTGCCCGAATTAGACCTCGGCCAGATCGACCCCTCCACCACCCTCCTGGGGAAAAGGCTAGCCGCCCCGTTACTTGTCTCTTCCATGACCGGAGGGGTGGAGTTGGCCCGGACCATCAACCATAACCTGGCTGAGGCGGCCCAGTCCCTGGGGCTGGGGATGGGAGTGGGCTCGATGCGGGCCGCCCTGGAGAATCCCCAAGTGGCTTCCACTTTCCAGGTGAGGGAGGTAGCAGCGGATATCCTTCTCTTCGCCAACCTGGGGGCGGTGCAACTCAACTATGGATACGGGGTGGAGGAGTGTCGTCGCGCGGTAGAACTTATTTCCGCCGATGCCCTTATTCTCCATCTCAACCCATTGCAGGAGGCAGTGCAGCCCGGGGGCAACACTAATTTTTCTGGGCTGGTTAAGAAAATCGAAGAGGTCTGCCGCGCTCTGGAAGTCCCGGTAGTGGTCAAAGAAGTAGGTTGGGGCATCTCTCAAGAAGTCGCCAAGGAATTGGCCGCGGCTGGGGTAGCCGCCATCGATGTCGCCGGGGCGGGAGGAACATCCTGGAGCGAGGTGGAGAAACACCGCGCGGCTACCGAAAAAGATCGTAACATTGCTTCCGCATTCGTTGGCTGGGGAATTCCTACCGCTGACTCCTTGCTGATGGCCCGCAAAGGAGCGCCTAATACCCCATTGATTGCCTCCGGCGGTATGCGCGATGGAATTGAGGTGGCGAAGACCATCGCCCTTGGCGCCTCGGCTGCTGCCCTGGCCAGCCCTTTTCTGCGGCCGGCTACTGAATCCGCAGAGGCAGTGGTGGAGAAGATGAAGGAGATCGTCCAGGAATTGCGCATTGCCATGTTTGCCATCCGCGCCCCCAACCTACAAGCCCTGCGGGATACTCCTTTTCTGAGGAGAAAAGACTGATTCCTCCCTTGCTATAGATGGATGTTAGCCTCCAGGCCGGAGCAAGAGTCCGATGCGAGAAAAAGCACTAGACTTTCTGACCCCCTATACCCGACTCGTGGAAGAGGAGATGCAGAGTATCCTTCAAACTCCTCCCGGGGAACTTATGCCCTTGTACGGCATGCTTCAGTATCACTTGGGCTGGGTAGGCCCCGATTTCAAAGATCGGATCTCGACAACCGGGAAGAGGCTACGGCCCGGCTTATGCCTCCTCGCCTGCGAAGCGGCGGGGGGGGATGTAAATCTGGCGGTCCCCGCCGCGGCGGCGGTAGAGCTGGTCCACAATTTTTCACTGGTCCATGACGATATAGAAGACCGCAGCCCTCTGCGTCGTAGCCGGGAAGCAATCTGGAAGTTATGGGGGGATGCTTTAGCCATAAATGCCGGAGATGCCCTCTTCACCCTGGCCCACCTCGCCCTGCAACGACTATCCCAGCGGGGGGGTTCCCCTTCTAAAGTGGCCGAGTCCCTGGCGGTGTTCGATGGGGCTTGCCTGACCCTGACCGAAGGCCAATACTTGGACCTCAAGTATCAGAAAAACACCGGGGTTACGACCGAGATGTATTTAGATATGGCCAGCAAGAAGACCGCCAGCCTCCTCGCGGCTTCGGCTCAGTTAGGGGCCATGCTCGCCGCTGCCGAGCCGAGAGTGGTGGAGACATTTCGTCTGTTCGGCTCTGCCCTGGGGATGGGCTTTCAGATTCGAGACGATATTCTGGGCATCTGGGGCGATCCGGGGAAAACGGGCAAAGGTGTCGGTGAGGACATATTTGCTCGGAAAAAGTCTTTGCCGGTGGTCTATGCTCTCCAGGAAGAGAAAAAGCAGAATAAAAACGATCTGAGCAAAATGTATGCCCAGCCAGAATTGGGTCAAGAGGACGTTAGGGCAATAACTTCCCTACTCGAAAATTACGGTGCCGCGGAATATGCAGACCGCTTAGCCCAGCGATTTGTGGACCAGGCTCTGCAGGCCCTAGCCAGCCTGGGGCTGCAAAATCCAGCAGAGGAGAAACTGCGCAGGTTGGCTAGTTTCTTGGCGGAAAGAAGCCGATAAGCATGGCTTAAGCAGCCGGCTCGTAAATAGGATAAAAGTTCCATTGTGGAACTCCTTGGCCAAGATGATAATAGCCAAGGAAGATCCTGATCCCAAAGCAGAGACTGATGAGTGAATTTTCTTCCAAAGATATCCTTAATCTAATCCAAAAAAGGGGAGGCTCGGAACGGGTTGACCTTTCGGGGTTGGATCTCTCCGGAATAGACCTCGGCCGTCAGGAAGTTGCACGTTTAACCAAAGAGCTAGCTGGTCAGAATCCACAAACCCCCCCGCTTTGGATTTCTTCGGTCACCGGAGGTCTAAACCTCCGCGGGGCTAGCCTGCGGGAGACGGATTTCCGAGATGCTAATTTAGAGGGAGCGGATCTCTGGGGCGCCAACTTGCAAGCAGCTAACCTAGTTAATGCCAAGTTGCAGGAAGCCATCCTAGGAGAAGCCAACCTCCAGGGCGGAAGAATGGAACAGTCCCTGCTCCAGGGCGCCGATCTTCGGGACGCTAATCTTCAGGGAGCATCATTGGAGGGGGCCAGGATCCACGGCGCATCGCTGATGGGGGCAAATCTGCAGCGGGCCCAGCTGCGACTCACCAATTTTCAAGGAACTGATCTCCGCGGAGCAAATCTCCAAGAGACCCATCTCGGTGGGGCAAAATTACAGGGAGCTAATCTCCAGGAGGTTAACTTGCAGGGGGTCAACCTCGGCGAGGCTAATCTTCAGGGCACGGATTTGAAGCGGGCCAATCTTTCCCGGGCCCATCTCTGGTGGGCCAACCTGCAGGGGGCCGACCTCCGGGAGGCGAATTTCCAAGGTTCCGACCTCCGCGGTGGGAATCTGCAAGGGGCACAACTAGGGGGCACCAAGTTTTTCAATGCCGATCTGCGCTCTACCAATCTGCAAGGAGCCAACCTGCGGGGAGCCAAACTTCAAGAGGCGAACCTCTCCGGCAGCAACCTGCAAGGGGCGGTACTAAAGGAGGCCAATCTCCAAGACGCCAACCTGGCGGGAGCCCACCTGGAGGGCG
>JACPPX010000066.1 GCA_016190785.1 Chloroflexota bacterium | reverse complement strand
TTGACCTGCGCTCAATTCTTCCACCTTGCCGACAAACCGGCCATCGGAAACCTGGACTGCTACTTTCTGGCCCTTCGCCACTTGCGCAACCTTTTTGATAATTCCCCCGCTCTCAAAATCGGTAGTGATGGAATAACCTCGCTCCAGGGTGGCTTCGGGGTCGAGGGAGGCCAGAAGCAAACCCTTGGTCTCCAACTCGCGGCGAAGCAATCGCGTTTGCTGCGACCAGTGGTGCCGAGTTTCCTCGGCTAATTCGTCGAGGCGCTGACGCAAGCGCAATATTTCATTCTGGGGGGAGATGCGGAGGAGACGGAACTGTGCATCGCCTACCTGAGCGATGTCCATGGCGAGGGCGGTTTGCATGTTCTCTGCTAGTTCTTGGGCGGCGCGGGCAATTTCTTCTCGCAATTCTCGCTGGTCGGGTACCGCCAGGGCGGCAGCAGCGGTGGGGGTGGGGGCGCGGAGGTCGGCCACAAAATCGGCGATGGTGAAATCCGTCTCATGCCCTATCCCAGTAATTATTGGGATCCGGCTCTCGTATATCGCCCGAGCCACAATCTCCTCATTGAAGGCCCACAGTTCTTCCAGTGAGCCGCCGCCACGAGCAACAATCATCACCTCAGCGTCAGTGGAATCGTTGAGCAGACGGATAGCGGTCGCAATATCAATAGCCGCGCTGGCCCCTTGCACCTGTGCCGGGGCGAGGATCACCTCCACCAGAGGGTAACGTTCTCCGAGGATGCGCAGGATGTCGCGCAAAGCCGCGGCCTGGGGGGAAGTCACCACCCCGATGGTTTTGGGGAAGGGTGGGATGGGCCGCTTTCTTTCCAGAGCGAATAATCCTTCGGCGGCAAGCCGCTCTTTCAGTTCTTGGAATCGCAGGAATAAAGTACCAACCCCCGCTGGCTGGACGAGATCAACATAGAATTGATAATCGCCCCGCGGCTCATATAACGAGATGTGGCCGTGAAGGATAACCGCCTGGCCATCCTGGGGTAGGTATTCCAGCGCTTGCGCTATAGATCGCCAAATTAAGCACTTTAGGCTAGCCTCGGCATCCTTGACCGTGAAATAGATGTGGCCGGAGGGGGGACGGGTGAGGTTGGAGATCTCGCCCTGCACCCACAGGTCCTGCAGATACTCATCGTTCTCAATTAGGTCGCGGATGTGGCGGGTGAGTTGAGAGACGGTGAGCACCGCCGGCTCCAGCGACCAGGGCAACTCGAATTGCTCAGCCATTGTGGCCCATTATATTTTCCCGATGCGTCTCTGTCAAAGGGATCATTGTGTGCTAGTATCTATTGTGCCAGAATTCACAATTGTAGACAAAGGAGATGATAATGCGTCGATTTTTGACCCTGTTCGTCCTCCTGGTTTTCATCATCCTCACTCCACTGGCGGTCTATGCCTTTAATGTTTCCCGCACCCTTCTTGATCCCGGTTTCTACAAGGTGACTCTGGAGAAGGCTAACTTTTACCAAGCAATTATCCCCTTGATCGCCGAGGCGGCGGGAGGGGTTGCTTCGGAGAAAATAGGCGAGGAGTTTGGGGAAGAAGCCCCTTCCCTCCCCCAGGAGGAGATTGCCGAGGTTCTGGGGGATCTCATCGACCCTGTTTGGCTTGAGCAGCAGATCGAGGGGAATGTGGATGCTTTCTTTGTCTGGCTGGGAAGCAATGAGGATCTCCCCGTCATCTCCATCGACCTGCGTCCAATCAAAGCGAAACTTCCGGAAGCATTCCCGCGACTCATTTCCCTGTTGTTTACTATGGAGTGGGAGGGTTTGCCTCTTTGTGCCGAGGGTGAGACCATCCCCCTCGGTGAGGAGCCAACCTGTCGCCCAGCAGGGATGGGTTTTGAAGAATTCACTGCTCCCTTCTGGGAGAAATTGCCGGCCTGCACTGGGGAGGAATCACCTCTTCAATCGGGTTTGCCCCCCGCTTGTCGACCGGGAGGAGTTGCGCTTGAGGAGTTCTTAGCCCCGTGGTGGGAGTCGCTAGCGGTGTGCACTGAAGAAGAATCTGTCCCCGGGCCGGGGGATATTCCCACTTGTCAGCCGGAGGATATGACCCTCCAAGATTTCATTGCCTATGCTGAAACACCTTTTGCGGAGCGGATCGCTGAGCAGTTCCTGCGCCCGGCCTGGGAGTTGCACCCGGTGTGCACCGGGGATGAGCCACCCCCGCAGCCCGGTGAAATTCCTCCCTGCCGACCAGAGGGAGTGCCTCCCGAGGAGTGGTTGGCCCCCTGGTGGGAGAGTCTCCCCGCCTGTCCGGTAGGAGCACCGCCCCTGGAGTCGGGACAAATCCAAATCCCCACCTGTCGTCCGTCGGATATGACCCTGGAAGATTTCCTGGCTCCTTTCGAGGATCCTTTTGCTCTACTCCCCAACGAGGTGACCATCGAAAGCATTATCCAGGGGGAGAATGTGACGGAGAGGGAGGCTGAAGAAAATCTAGAGGATGGGATCCAGACCTTGCGCGAGTTCCGCAATGGAGTGCGCACCGCGCAACTGGCCGGTTGGGGGTTCCTGGGGCTAAGCGGGCTAACCCTTCTGGCCTTGGCTGGCCTAGCGGCCACTTCTCTGCGATCGGTTTTGGGGTGGGTGGGGAGTGGGCTGTTAATCGCTGGAGTGATTGCCCTGATCCCTGCCCTGCTTCTGTCCAATGCCGGCACCATAATCGAAGGTGCTCTGCCGGAGATGCTGGCCGACTCTGAACTACCTCCTCAAGTTGCGGAGTACATGCTCTCCTTTGGTCAAGAAGCTCTGGGTGCCATCCTCTCCCCAATCCAGATTCAGGGGATGATTATCACTAGTCTTGGTCTGGCCTCGATAGTTGCAGCGACAGTTATGCGGGTGCGGGGAAAGGTGGTGTAAACCTGTACCATTAGCAAAAGAATAGGCAATCCTGCTCTTCCACGGGC
This sequence comes from Chloroflexota bacterium, assembly GCA_016190785.1. Lineage (GTDB taxonomy): Bacteria > Chloroflexota > Anaerolineae > UBA7937 > JACPPX01 > JACPPX01. The sequence continues at coordinate 165 of JACPPX010000066.1, read as the reverse complement.
CACCATTCGCTAGGTGGCTCGTGGTCTTTAAGCTCCTGTCGAATTGAGGGAGGTGTGCTAATATCTCGCGGTGATCAGTTTTCGATTTCCATTTGAGGGATGAGATTGCGCAAATTCTGGGCTTTTATCTCCCTTCTGCTTTTCATCATCCTCACTCCTCTCGCC
>JACPPX010000006.1 GCA_016190785.1 Chloroflexota bacterium | reverse complement strand
GTGCTAGAAAAGATAATTGGCTACTTTTTGAAAGGAGGAAGAAATGACTCAGGAACAGAGACCGGCAAGCGGTAGTTTCAATAACATCACCATCCTGGCCATCCTGGTAATACTGGTGCTGGTGCTATTGGCCATCTTCGTCCTCTTCCCCAATGTGATCAACATCATCTACACCGTCCCCACGCCGGTACCCGGCACGCCCATAACCTCGACACCCACACCAGGAGTCTACACCCCATAAATCACAGCCAACCAATCTGAAGTAGGCCCGAGGGTGTCCCGAAAAGTTGGGGCACCCTCGGTGGCTGAGCCACATCTGGGGCCTAGTGCGGCTGCACCGCACTAGGCAATGCGGGGATGATCCCGATGGAGGGAATCGGGACAGGCACCGCTGGCGCGGGTCATGATAGGGAAGTGGCAGAGGAGGGTAATAGGTTCGCCGGGGTAGAGGTGGGATAGCGATTACAAGTGGCGTCTAGATTCTTCGTCCCGATGAAATCGGGACTCAGAATGATCCCGACTAAAGTCGGGACAGGCACCACCTAAAACTTGGCCTGGATTTCAAATCCAGGCCAAGAATTATTAGGCTACTTCAGTTCGCGGAAAAGGCGAAGGTAATCGCGGAGATGACGGGGGGAGAGGAAATTCTGGCGCACATGCTCCTTAGCCTTGTGTCCCATCTTGAGGGCCAGGTCGGGGTTCTGGAGGAGGGCCAGGGCGCGCAATGCACACTCTTTCTCACTTTCCACCAAAAACCCGGTTTCCCCCTCGATGACCTGCAAGGGGATGCCCCCGGCGTTGCCCCCGATTACCGGCTTCCCTTTCCACAGGGCCTCGGTAACCGTCAGGCCAAAACCCTCGCGCACCGATTTCTGGATAACTACATCGGCGGCGGTCTGGAAGGCATTGACCTCGCGGTCGTGGACCCCGTCCCAGTTGGAAACCACATCGATATCAAAATCATCTCCGGCGCGGCGGAGAGCCCGGGCATAGAGCCGCACCCCCTCCGGGTCATCGGCGGCCATGGCCCCCACCAGGGCCAACTGTACCTCCGGCATTTTCTTCTTCACCCGGCGGTAGGCTTCGATCACCCCCAATGGATCCTTCCAGGGGTCGAAGCGGGAGACCTGGACGAGGAGGGGACGGGTGATGTCTACCCCGTAGCGGGCGACGATGGCTTTGGCCTCCTCCTTGCGCATCGGTAAGTTTTTGGGGGAGAGGGGGTCGATAGAAGGAGGGAAAGCGGCGATTTTCGGCACGCGGAGGTCGGGATGGGCAAAGCGTTCCAGGGTAAAGACCGCGGCGTCGTAGAGGTCCAAGTAAGTGGGGCGGAGGAAATTCCACACCTGTTGGTTGGGGGTGGAGGTATCGATATGGCAACGCCAGATCCAACGGGCATTGTTGTGGCGACCGTGGAAATGGAGGAGGGCGGCGGGCTGGGGATCGTGGACCACTATGAACTCGAAATCATCCTCTAGATTTTCGGCGTTGGCTTGGTTGTTGCGGTTATAGATGTCTATTATTTCCTCGCTCAGTTCCAAGGGCATGCCCTGCAGGGCATTGTGGAAGGCTTTGGTGACCTCGAAGAACTGTAGCTCGGCGCGGATGACCTGCCAGTGGGCGTCCAGCCCTACATCGCGCATGAGGGGCAGCAGGGTGTGCAGAATCTCGGCCACGCCTCCGCCGTAAGGAGTGCTGTTGATGTGCAACACCCGAGCCCCCTTGAGATCCGCGGCCAGGGTGTGAATCTCAGCAATGATCTCTTCCCCCACCAGGGGGGCATAGTCCTTCAGAGATTTGGGTTGAGTTTCTATGGCTTGCAGCATTTTTCTTGGTCAGATTGGGCTGGGCAAGATAGGCTTAGCCTTTCACCGAGCCGGCGAGGATGCCGCGCACAAAGTAGCGCTGCAATGCGAAGAAGATCACAAGGGGGAGGAGCATAGAGATGAAGGCGGCGGCGGTGAGGAGGTGCCAGTCCTGGCCCAGGGAACTTACCAGACTGCTGACCCGCACGGTGAGGGGAGCCACCTGGGGGGTCCCCCCCAGATAAACCAGGGCGATCAGAAGGTCATTCCATACCCATAAGAATTGGAAAATGGCCATGGAGGCCAGGGCGGGGACGGAGAGGGGCAGGGCCAGGCGGAAGAAGGCGGTGAGGTGGGAGGCCCCATCTAAAAATGCAGATTCGAAGAGATCGCGGGGCAGGGCGCCAAAGAAGTTGCGCAAGAGATAGATGGCAAAGGGCAATCCATAACCAGTGTGGGCCAACCATAGACCCAGGAAACTTCCAGCCAAACCCAAGTGGTTGTAGAGGCGCAGGATGGGGATCAGGGTCATCTGTAAGGGGACGACGATCAGCCCCACCAGGATGATGAATAGAGCGCGCCGTCCCGGAAAATCCATCCAGGCAAAGGCGTAGGCGGCAAAGGAGGCCAGGGTGATGGGGAGGATGGTGGAAGGGATGGTGATAATCAGGCTGTTGATGAAGGCCCGGTCCATGCCACTGCGGTTCAGCACCGCGGCGTAGTTCTCCAGGGTGAACTGTCCCAGATCAAAGGGCCGTTCCAAGATGGTCCACCACCCGGAGGATAGGACATCCCGGGCCGGGCGCAGGGAACTGGCCAAAAGCCCCAGGGAGGGGGTGATCCACAAGAGGGCCAGCCCGATGATTAAAAGGTGCAGGGGAAGCCGCGACCATATCCGGGATATGCTTTTCATCGGGTAGCCTCCTGCTCTTGGAAGCGACGGATGTTAACTAACATCACCGGCACGATGGCTAGGAGCAGGATTACGGCGATGGCGCTGGCCTGGCCAAAATCCCGCAGCAGGAACATCTCTTTGTACATGCGGTTGGCGATGACTTCGGTATCGAAATCGCCGCTGGTCATGACATAGACGATGTCGAAGATCTTGAGGACATTGATGACCATGGTGGTGGCCACCACGGCGATGGTGGAACTCATGGCGGGGATAATGATCTTGCGGAAGACCTGCCATTCGTTGGCCCCATCCACCCGTGCTGCCTCCAGAAGTTCGCGGGGGATACCTTTATAGGCCGCGGAGAGGATGACCAAACAAAAACCGGTCCAGATCCAGACCCCCACGGCGATGAGCGCAAAGTTATTGGTGCCCTTATCGATCAGCCAGGCTTCGGGCTGAAACTGGGGCGAGGACAGGCCGAGGAGGGCATTGAGCAACCCGATCTGGGGTTGGCCGGCGGGGCGGAAGGCATAGACGAACTTCCAGATGACCCCGGCGCCCACAAAGGAGATGGCCATGGGCAAAAAGATGATGGATTTGGCCAGGGCCTCGTAGCGCACCCGATCCAGAAGCACAGCCAGGATCAGTCCCAGGGAAACGGTGAGCAGGGTGAAAAGGACCAGCCAGAGGAGGTTGTTGCGAAAGGCGATGAGCATCTGGTTATTGGTGAAGGCGTATTCATAATTCTCCAGCCACACAAACACCTCGGGGCGGGGACCAAAGGGGACCTCAAAAAAACTGAGGTAAATAGTATTCAGAGTGGGATAAACCAGGTAGCCCCCCACTAAAAAAAGTGCAGGTCCTATGAACAACCACGGGAGCCAGCGGCTACCGAGCTTCATGGATTAATTTTCCAAAAATAATAATGAATGCGGGGAAGGGGGAGGCTCGGCTTAATTAAGCGCGGCCTCCCCCTTAACCTAGGCTAGGAGCCGTAGGCCTCTTGGGCCACGGCTTCTATGTTGGCGAGCACAGTGTTCAGATCGGTGCCCCCCACATAATCCAGGGTGCCCTTCCAGAAGGCTTCGTTGACCGCGGCGGGCATCAGGTCCGAGGCGTCAAAACGGAAGACCTCGGCCCCCACCAAAAGCTGGGCGGAACCGCGGCTGATGTCATCGGGGTAGGCATCCAGAGAGACGTTCTTGTTGGGGGAGAGGGCTCCACCCCTTTCCACCCAGATCTGCTGGGCGGGGGCGGTGGCCAGATAGTTGATCAGCGCCCGGGCTTGGGGAGTGTCGTTAAACATCCCCACTAGGTCGGCGGCCCCCAGGGCCGGGGTCCCCCACTGGGCATCGATGGACGGGAAGCCGAAGAAGGCATAATCCTCCCCGGCCACCAGATCCGGATTCCCCTCTAAGAAGAAGGAAGTGATGAAGGAAGCCTGACGGTGGAGATAGCATCCCGGGGGATCACTGAACATCGGCAGGGGAGACTCGCCGAAGTTGGTGGACAAGACCCCAGTCGTCCCACCGAACAGGTAGTCCTCGTTGGCGGCAATCTGGCCGAAGAGTTCCCAGGCCCGCACGATGGCCGGATCGGTCCAGGAGATCTCATGGCTGATCCACTGGTCATAGACCTGGGGGCCGGCGGTGCGGAGCATGATGTCCTCGATCCAGTCGGTGGCTGGCCAGCCGCTGGCCTCGCCGCTTTCCAGTCCAACGCACCACGGAGTTCCCCCATCAGCTACGATTTGGTCGGAGAGGGCGATGAGTTCGTCCCAGGTGGTGGGGATGGTATAACCGGCGGCAGTGAAGGCTTTAGGGTTATACCAGACTAGGCTTTTGACCGCGGCCTTGATGAAGATGCCATAGAGTTGCCCGTTGTAGCTCCCCAGGTCGATCCAGGACTGGCCGTACTGGGCGCGTACTGCGTTCATGTCCAGGACCCCGTCCAGGGGGACCAGGGCTCCGGCGGCGGCAAATTCCTGCAACTGCCCCGGTCCGGGTAACCCGGCCACATCCGGCGGGTTCCCGGCCTCGACGCGGGTGGTGAGTATGGCGTTGAGATCTCGAGTGCCTTCGAACTGGACATCTATCCCGGTGTCCTCCTCGAAGGGAGCGACCATGGCTTCAAAACTGGCCAACTCGTCCCCGCCCCACACCCCGATGAAACTCACTGTTCCCCCCAGCTGCTGTGGTGCGCAAGCGGCAAGGACAAGAAGGGCCACCAGGGGCAGGGTAAATCCCCAAAATCTACTTGTCATTTACTTTCTCCTTTCGCTAATAATCACTCCGATTTCCAGAGTTTGGGCGAAGGTGAACTCACCTCCTTTCTATTCTATAAGCATCGCTTCTCGAGCCCGCAGGCCACAGGATTCCCGAACCACGAGTTCCGTATCCAGAAGCAATCCTTCCCCGTCCTTTTTTGCCTGGATCATGTCCAACAGCATCGCTGCTGCTCTTGCGCCTAGTTCATAAGCCGGGAGACGTATGGTGGTGAGGGGTGGGTCTACATAGCGGGCCAGGGGAACATCGTCGAAGCCCACCAAGGCTGTGTCCTGAGGTATGCGCAAACCTCCCGACTTAATGGCCTCCATCGCCCCGAAGGCCACCAGGTCGCTGGCGACAAAGACGGCTGTGGGGGGAGGAGAGAGATCCAAAAGCTGGGCCATTGCCTTTTTCCCGCTTTCCTCATGGAAATCACCATACCGCACTAGACTTGAGTCGAAACCTATGCCCCATTCCTCCAATGCCTGACGGTAACCTAGCAAACGCTGGGCACTGGCCGTGTAGTGAAGCGGGGCGTTAGTGATGAGCCCGATGCGGCGATGGCCCAGGGAGAGGAGGTGCTCGGCCCCTCTTTTGGCTCCGGCGATATTGTCTACATCGACAAATGGTATCCCGCTTCCCTCCAGTTGTCCCAGAAGGACTACCGGAAACCCTTCTTCTCGCAGGCGGAGTAGTTGTTGGTCGTCTGCCCGAGGGCCGGAGAGGATAATGCCATCGATCCGCTTCTCGCGGACTAAATGGAGGTAGGCAGCGGGGCGGGTGATATCCTCCACCGATTGGAGAAGTACGCGGAAGCCATTCCCCTGGGCTGCTTCGCCGATCCCGCGCAGGACTTCGGGGAGGAAGGCATCGGCAAAAATGCGGTCCGGGGTTTGGCAGAGGATAACGCCCAGGGTTTGGGTGAGGCCCCGCACCAGGCTGCGGGCCGCGGCATCGGGGTAATACTCCAGTTCCTGCGAAGCGAGGAAAACGCGTGCTCGGGTTTTTTCACTTATGCGCACGTTGGGGACTCCATTGAGGACTAGGGAGACTGTGGTCCGGGAAACCCCGGCACGGGCGGCGACATCCTGGCTAGTTGCTCTTCTTTTGGCGGCCACTAAGTCCTCTCCGCTGAAATGGCTAACACGCGTTAGCATCATAGCATACTTTTGGGGAGTAGTCAATAGCCCCTGGCCATACCTTCCTGCAGAGTGGAGGGAGAGGCAGGGGTCTGGGATGAGGGGTCAGGGAACGGGGAGAGGCTTTATGCCTTCGCTCGGAGGGAGTAGTGAGATCCTTCGCCCGACTTCGTCGGGCTCAGGATGACAG
>JACPPX010000055.1 GCA_016190785.1 Chloroflexota bacterium | reverse complement strand
CACCGCCTGGGCCATGGCCCCACTACCCTTTCCTGCTCCCACTACTAGCACCTGGCGGAATTGGGAAAGGTCGTAGGCCTGTCCATTGACCCGCAGGGTGGTGCCCTGGCGGGATAAATGGCGGCGGACGGCAGTCGCGGGATCAGCGGCGGCAAGGGCAGCCTCGAGCACGGCCAAAGCGCGGGAGCGGCGCTCGCGACGAGGGTCATCTTTGAAGAGGGACTCCGGAAATTTGAGCACGGGCAGAGCAAGTCTAATACAGGCTTGGGATCGAGGCAAACCAAAGACTCTGCCTTACCAGACCATTTATGATTTTGATATTTGACATTGCAAGCAGTTATTGCTATAATATTTTTTTGTCATGCTCCAACCCAGGCCAGGGGGATTGGGTCTATTTTAAGTATCTCTTTATTTCCAGCCTCAACTGCAAATTCGCTTCTCACATTCTTACCCCAGGCAATATTCGCCCTGAAGGGTATTGTTTTTGTTCCCCGACACTGACTTCCACCAGAAAATCCGAGAAAGGATGTTCAGGAGGATAAATTGGAGATAAGAAATTTCCGCAGCATCAAGATCAGCCTGGCCTCTCCCGATAAAATTAAATCCTGGTCCTACGGAGAGGTCACCAAGCCCGAGACGATAAACTACCGCCGTCTTCGCCCGGAAAAAGATGGGCTCTTCGATGAAGCCATCTTTGGCCCTACCAAAGACTGGCAGTGCTATTGCGGGAAATATAAGAAAATCCGCTACCGCGGTATCATCTGCGACAAGTGTGGGGTTGAGGTCACCCGATCCCGCGTCCGCCGTGAACGGATGGGGCACATCGGCCTTGCTGCCCCGGTGGCTCATATCTGGTATACCCAGCGGGTCCCCAGCTACTTGGGCCTGATGTTGGATATCTCCCGTCGCAACCTGGACCGCATTCTCTACTATGCTCAGTTTATTATCTCCGAAGTAGATGAGGAAGCGCGGGTCCGGGCCCTAAAGCACCTTGATGAGCGAATGGTCAAAGAACTGCGGGAGATCGAAGCCCAGATCAAGGAAAAGGTCACTGCCGCCGATGGACAACTTAACAAACAAACCACCCGGCTCCAGAGCAAAGTGGATAACATCCGCAAGCGCTATGAGGAGAAACTTGCCACTCAGACCGATGAGCTGGTCAGCGAGGCTGCTGCCGCCCAGCGCCGCCTGAATGAAGCCCTGGGCCGCACGGTGCGCAAGGAAATCGTCTTTGAGCCCACCCGCACTATGTTGGTGGATAAAGGAGAGGTAGTGAAGCGCAGCCATCTCCAGTCCCTGACCAAAATCGTTCAATCTGAGGTGGAAGAGATAGAGGCCCAAATCAGGGAGCAAGAGAAAAAAGAAATCACTCCTCTACAGGAAGAAATGGAACGACTAAAAGCCGAATCCGGGGTGGAGATAGAGAAGCTCCGTCACTCCCGGGATGAGGAAGCGCAGGCCATCCGCAATAGATACCAAGAGGAAAGGGATTTGCTTAAAGGCCTCAAGGTGATGCAGTTCTTGAACGAGGCCCAGGTCCGGGAACTTGAGGATAAATGGGGGCGCATCTTCAAGGCGGAGATGGGCGGAGAGGCCCTGCTCAATATCTGTAAGAATATTGACCTGGAGGTTATGGGTAAGGAACTCCGCCGTGAAATCCGCATCACCAAATCTAAACAGCGTCGCCGCAAGGCCATCAAGCGGTTGCGAGTGGTGGAGTCCCTGCGTAAGAGTGGTAACCGCCCAGAATGGATGGTCCTGACCATCCTCCCGGTCATCCCTCCTGATCTTAGGCCTATGGTGCAATTGGATGGCGGTCGCTTTGCCACCAGTGACCTCAACGACCTATATCGACGGGTGATCAACCGCAACAACCGCCTCAAGCGGCTTCTGGAACTGGGAGCACCGGAGGTAATTATCCGCAACGAAAAGCGGATGCTGCAAGAAGCGGTGGACTCCCTTATCGATAACAGCCGCCGCGGCAAAGCGGTCTCGGTGCGCGGTGCCCGCAAACTCAAGTCCCTTTCTGACATGCTCAAAGGCAAGCAGGGCCGTTTCCGCCGCAATCTGCTGGGTAAGCGAGTGGATTACTCCGGGCGTTCGGTGATCGTCATCGGCCCCCACCTCAAACTCCACCAGTGTGGCCTCCCTAAGGGGATGGCCCTGGAGTTGTTTAAACCCTTCGTCATGCGCAAATTGGTGGAATACAACTATGCCCATAATGTGCGGGGGGCCAAGCGGATCATCGAGCAGAAGCGGCCGGAGGTCTGGGAGGTATTGGAGGAGGTAATCAAGGACTATCCCATTCTCCTCAATCGCGCCCCTACCCTGCACCGTCTGGGCATCCAGGCCTTCCAGCCGGTGCTGGTGGAGGGGAATGCCATCCAGATCCACCCCTTGGTCTGCGATTCCTACAACGCCGACTTCGATGGGGATCAGATGGCGGTCCATGTCCCCCTCTCCGAATCCGCCCGCCGCGAGGCCAAAGAACTCATGATGTCCACTTACAATCTGTTCCTTCCTTCCAATGGTGAGCCAACGGTAGGACCCACCAAAGATATGGTCCTCGGTTGCTACTATCTAACCGTAGAGCGTGAGGGCGTTAAAGGCGAGGGTAAGTATTTTGCCGATTTGGACGAGGTCCTCCTCGCCTATGACCTGGGCACCGTTGACCTCCACGCCAAAATTAAGGTGCGCACCAAAGCAGAATTTGGGAAATCGGACCAGAACGAGGTCATCGAGACCACTGTCGGGCGGTGCATCTTTAACTCCTACCTACCGCAGGAGCTCCGCTTCCAAAACCAGGTCTTTGACAAAACTAAGCTCAAGGCTTTGGTTTCCACCGCTTACCAGCTCCTAGGTCTAGAGGGCACGGCCAAGATGGTGGATGCAATCAAGGACCTGGGATTCCGCTATGCTACCCGTTCGGGCACGACCATCGCCATCGGGGATCTCACCATCCCTCGGGCCAAGCAGGAAATCCTAGAGCGGATCGGCAAAGAAAGCGATGAGATCCAGAGACAGTATCGGCGGGGGCTGATCACCGAAAATGAACAGTACATAAAGACCGTTGAACTGTGGACCGGGGCCATGGAAGAGGTTACCGAGGCCGTTTCCCGGGAACTGGATCCCTATGGCCCCATTCAGCTAATGGCTACCTCTGGAGCGACAAAAGGAGGCTTCCAGCCAGTGCGACAGATGGCGGGGATGCGCGGGCTGATGGCCGACCCTGCGGGGCGGATTATTGCCTTGCCCATCCGCTCCAATTTCCGGGAGGGACTCACCGCTCTAGAGTTCTTCATCTCCACCCATGGGGCACGGAAGGGTTTGGCGGACACCGCCCTGCGCACCGCCGATGCTGGTTATCTAACCCGTCGCTTGGTGGATGTCGCCCAGGAAAATATCGTCAATGCCGAGAACTGCGGGACCACCGCCGGGATCTGGGTGCGGGCCAGCGAAGGGGAAGAGTTTGGGGCTCGACTGCGGGAGAGGATCATAGGACGAATCGCCGCCCAGAACATTCAGCATCCCCAAAATAAGACCGTTTTGGTCAAGCGCGGGCAACTAATCGAGTTGGAAGAGGCAAAAGCCATCGAAGAGGCCAGGGTTAGCGAAGCCTATATTCGCTCCGTCCTCACCTGCCAACTCCGCCACGGGGTCTGCGCCATGTGCTACGGCAAGGATCTAGCCCGAGGAGGTCTGGTAAAAATGGGGCAAGCGGTGGGGATCATCGCTGCCCAGTCCATTGGCGAGCCGGGTACGCAGTTGACGCTGCGCACTTTCCATACCGGTGGTGTGGCCGAAGAGGACATCACTCACGGTTTGCCGCGGGTCCAGGAACTCTTTGAGGCTCGCAATCCTAAAGGCCAGGCGATTATGTCCGATATTGATGGCCTGGTGGAGATCACCGAACAAGAAGGGGTGCGCAAACTCAAGGTCTGGTCCAACGAAATCTTCAAAGACGAATACCCCATCCCCGGCAACCACCGGCTCCAGGTAGAGGAAGACCAGATGGTGGAAGCGGGAACGGTGCTCGCCAGCCGAGGTGAGCCCGGATCGCCGCTTTTCAATCAGGTGGTAGCCGCTGAAGGTGGAAAAGTCCAGATTAAGGAGAAGAAGATAGTCATCCAACGTGAGAAATATCAGGAAGTGGAATATGAGCTATCCCCTGCTGCCCGCATATTAGTAAATAACGGGCAGAGGGCCAAGGCTGGGGATCAGATCACCGAAGGGTCCAAGAACCCCAACCAGATCCTGCGGGTTCTGGGGCGGGAGGCGGTCCAGGCTTATCTGCTGGATGAGGTACAAAAGGTCTACCGCTCGCAGGGAGTGAATATCAACGACAAGCACATCGAGATGATCATCCGTATGATGCTGGCTAAGGTGCGAGTGCGAAATCCTGGCGATTCCGAATACCTCCTCGGAGAGCTGGTAGACCGTATAGAGTTCGAGGAGACGGTCAACCGTCTGGTGGAGCAGGGCAAGACTCCGCCCTCCGCCCAACCAGTGCTTCTGGGGATCACCAAGGCGGCCCTCAACACCTCCAGTTTTCTATCCGCCTCATCCTTCCAGCACACCATAAATGTCCTGGCCCAAGCGGCTATAGAAGGTCGGGTGGATGAGCTGCGGGGCCTCAAAGAGAATGTGATCATCGGCAAACTGATCCCGGCCGGTACCGGGTTCCCTACTACAGCACCTGAGGAGGAAGAGCCCAGTGAGGTGGCGGTGGCTGCTGGTTAGAGGATAATTATGGAGATGATTCCAGAGGAGGAACCCATCCGCGATTCCCAATCAGCAATGTGGGATTTGCTCAACCAAGAGTATGCCGTCCGGCTCCCTCGTCGCGGGGAGATAATCCCCGCCGAGGTGGTGCGCATTGGCCCGGAGGGGATGGTGGTGGATATCGGGGCTAAGCGGGAAGGGCTTGTCCCCCAAGAAGACTTGGATAAATTAGATCCCCAGTTTCGGTCCCAAATCCTGGTTGGCTCCCGTCTCTCGGCCTATGTCCTTCAGCCGGAAGGTCAAGAGGGAAATGTTATCCTCTCCATAAACCTCGCCCGGGTGGAGGAAGAATGGCAGAGTGCGGAACGCTATCTCAAGGATGGTGAGATTTACGAGGGGAAAATATCCGGGCATAACAAAGGGGGGCTGATTGTACCTTTTGGCCAGATCCGGGGATTCGTCCCTGCCTCGCAGATCTTGGATCTCACCGATCATAAAGTCGAATCTCGATCCCAAAACCTGGCAGCTATGGTTGGGGAGACCCTAGCCCTCAAAGTTATAGAGGTGGATCGTTCCCGGCAACGGCTGATTTTCTCCGAACGGGCTGCCCAACGAGAGGCTCGGGATCGTCGGAAAGAGAAGCTCATCACCGAATTGAACGAGGGAGAAATTCGCCGAGGTCAGGTTTCTGGGCTTTCCCAGTTCGGGGCCTTTGTCGACCTGGGCGGGGCAGATGGCCTGATCCATATCTCTGAGCTGTCCTATAAGCGAGTGGCCCATCCACGGGAACTCCTCCAAGTAGGGCAGGAAGTTGAGGTTTATGTTCTTAAAGTTGACCGGGAAAGGAAACGGATCGGACTCAGCCTGCGCCGCCTACAACCCGATCCCTGGGAGCAACTTGAAGAGCGTTTTCAAGTAGGACAGATTGTGGAGGGGAGGATCACCAAGGTCGCCAAATTCGGAGCCTTTGCTGCTGTGGATGATGGGATAGAAGGCTTGATCCACTCTTCGGAGATAGGTGAAGAGAACAACGTCCAGGAAGGAGACCTACTTCCCCTGAAGATCATATCCATTGATCCCGCCCACCGTCGCATCGGGCTCAGTTTGAAACGAGCCCCGGCCCGGGATGTGCAGGAGCCAATGTCCGAGACCCTTCCCTTGGAGCAGATTGGCGGGGAGGTCACAAAAAGTGGTGAGCAATATCCCCCCTCTTACCAAGCTGAGGCTTTGTCACCTTCAGAGGTAGTCGCGGAGGAATCAGCTATCGACAACACAGAAGTTGCAACTCCGGCCACCAGGGCCGAAGAGCCAATAGCCCTCGCAGAGAAGACACCAGCGGAAATTGAGGGAGCCTCGAGTAGTGGCGCAGAAGATTTAGTTACTACCGAAAAACCCAAATCAAAGAGTACTACTGCCAAGAAGAAAACAACCCGAGCCAAAAAGAAAACTACTAAGAAAAGCAAGGCAGAATAAAAAAGAAATTGGGGCAGGTCCATACCTGCCCCAATTTCTTTTACTCCCCGAGAGTAATTCGACTAACCTCCCGCCGTCACTTTCTCTCTCACCGGGGTCGTAACTTCTTTAGGTTGCAGTATCTCATCGATGATCCCGTACTCTAGGGCTTCCGGCGATTCCATAAAGCGGTCGCGGTCAAAATCCTTGGCGATCTGCTCCACCGTCTGTCCAGTATGCTTAGATAGGAGCTCGTGGATCCGCCGCTGCACCCTCAGGATCTCTTTGGCCTGGATCTCTACATCCGGAGCGTAACCGCGGATCCCACCTCCGGCGGGATGCATGTGCACCGTGGAGTTGGGGAGGGCATAACGCCTCCCTTTGTTTCCCGCGGCAAGGAGGATGGTGGCTAGGCTGGCGGTGGAGCCCACGCAGATGGTGGAGATGGGGGCCTTGATAATCTGCATGGTGTCGTATACTGCCAGGCCGGGATAGATCATTCCCCCCGGGCTGTTGATGTAAAGGT
>JACPPX010000057.1 GCA_016190785.1 Chloroflexota bacterium | reverse complement strand
TTCTTTTTATCTACTTTAGTCGGGCTAGTAGTTGCAATCGCCTTGACCTGGCTCTTCCGCCGCTTTTTAGACCGCAAAGGATTTCTGGACCTGGGCTTACGCTTACGAAAAGGTTGGCTGGCCCAAACCCTGTGGGGAGTGCTCCTGGGGATTCTCCTGATGGCTTTTGTTTTCGCTGCGGAGTGGTTAGGGGGCTGGCTGCTCCCCCAGGGGTTGGCCCTGGACATGCTACCCGCAATTCTTGGCTACCTTGCCCTTTATGTAATCGTGGCCATTAACGAGGAACTGGTGTTCCGCGGCTACGCTCTCCAGACCCTGCAACAAGGATGGGGCCGGGGAGGGGCCCTAGTTGCCTCCTCTTTTCTTTTTGCCCTGTTTCACAGCCTCAACCCCAATTTTTCCTGGTTGGGCTTCCTGGGCATCTTCTTGGCGGGGATCCTTTTGGGCTACGGCTATTTAGCAACCGGCGCCCTGTGGTTGCCTATGGGTCTGCACTTCGCCTGGAACTTTGCTGAGGGGCCAATCTTCTCTTTTGCGGTGAGTGGCTTGGAATCGCCGGGGTTGGTGGTCTGGCAGGAATTGAGGCCCGATACCCTGTGGACCGGAGGGAGTTTCGGCCCGGAAGCGGGAATTCTCGGCTTTCTGGCTATACTCCTGGGGTTGGCCGCGCTGTGGTTCAGGTCAAAGCAAGCGCCCCGCAGCACTAAATAGTGTCAAAATTGGTTTGGCACTCTGCTTGCGGGTCTAGAGTATAATTTTGGTTCTTGTCGGGAGAAGAATATGAATGCCGTAGAAATCGAAAACCTGCGCCGCGTCTATCGGGCGACCATCGGCACCTTCCGCCGTTCCATCAAAGAGGTGGTGGCCGTGGACAATATCTCCTTGGCAGTACAACCCGGAGAACTCTTTGGCCTCCTAGGGCCCAACGGGGCGGGGAAAACTACCACGGTGAAGATGCTGACCACCCTGCTCATCCCCACGGGGGGAACGGCCCGCATCTTGGGCTATGACATTGTCCGCCAGGCAGACCAAGTGCGGCCAATCATCGGCTTTATTTTCGGTGGGGAGCGAGGACTCTACTGGCGACTCTCCGGCCGCGACAACCTACAGTATTTTGCTGACCTCTATCGCGTCGAGCCGCGGGTGGCAAAGAAGCGTATCCCCCACCTTTTGGAATTAGTCGGGCTAAAGGGCCGAGACGACGAAAAAGTGGAGGGTTATTCGCGGGGGATGCGTCAGCGGCTGCACATCGCCCGCGCCCTGCTCCACGATCCGCAAGTGCTCTTTCTCGATGAGCCGACTCTTGGGCTGGACCCGGTGGGGGCCCGGGAACTCAGAAGTATGATCCGTGACCTCTCGACGCAAGGAAAAACGATACTCCTCACCACCCATTATATGTTCGAGGCCGATGCCCTCTGTGAAAGAATTGCAGTAATAAACCACGGGAGAATCATAGCCCTCGATACCCCCGCGGGGTTGAAACGCTATGCCCAGGACCTTTCGGTGGTGGAGGTGGAAGTTTTTGGCATCGAGGACAACGCTCTGGAGCAGATCCGGGCTTTGCCGGCGGTGGAGGCCGTCTCCGTGGAGAATCAAGATCAGCGACAGGTGGTGCTGGTCCAGTCCAGCCATGGCTCGGCGGTGATGCAACCGTTGATGGAGATCCTGGCCGGAATGCGGGTGGGCAAAGTTGTGGTGCGGGAGCCTACCCTGGAAGATGCCTACGTGCGACTGGTGGGCGGCGAGAAAGGCATCGCCCAGGTGGATTGAAAGATGATTACTAGAGCCTCTAATTTGTTTCGCTCTTACCCCGGGCAGTTTTGGATCATTGTTTTCAATGGAGTGGTCGGGGCTGCAGGTGGAAATCTGGTCTGGCCCTTTCTGACCATTTACCTGCACCTGCAACTGGGGTTTTCCCTGTCCGTGGTCGGAATGGTCTTTGCCCTGAGCTCGGTGGCGGGACTGCTGGCTCAGATCATTGCCGGCCCTATCGTTGATCGTTTTGGACGGAGGATGGCCATGGTCCTATCCATGGCCTCGTCCGCGGTATTCCTGGTTGGGTTTTCCCAAGCCCGTTCGCTAGTGGATTGGGCCATTTTGGGAGCACTCTCTAGGATCGCCTGGCCCCTGGGAGGAGTAGCCACCAATGCCATGGTTGCCGATCTGATCGAGCCGGAGCGCCGACCGGAGGGTTATGCCATTCTGCGAGTGGGGATGAACGCCGGGGTGGCTATCGGCCCGGCTATCGGAGGCTTCATCGCCGCTTACTCTTACACCCTTTCTTTTCTGATAGCCGCCGCGGTCTCCGCCGTCCTTGCGGTGATTACCATGCTCTTGATCCATGAGACCAAGCCCGAGGTGGTCCAGACCGAAAAGAAGGTCGCTGACGAGGGATATGGCCGATTGCTGCGAGACTATCCTTTCCTGGCCTTCTGTGCAGCTTTGACCATTATGAATTTGGCTTACGCCCAGATGATGATTTTCCTGCCGGTATACATTAAGGAGCAGTTTGCTATCCCGGAGAGCGGATACGGCTTCATCCTAGCCACTAACGCCCTTATGGTGGTCTTCTTCCAGTTCGGGGTTACGCGCATTACGGAGCGCTACCCCAACCTGCCGGTCATGGCCGTGGGCGCCCTCTTTATCGCCGTCGGTTTGGGGAGCGTGGCCTTGTCCAGTACTTATCTCTTGTTTCTTCTGAGCATGGTCATCTACACCGTAGGGGAACTTATCACTGCCCCCACCGCCTCGGCCTACGCTGCGGATGCGGCGCCTTTGACCATGCGCGGCCGCTACATGGCTATCTTCAGCCTGGCCATGGGCATCGGCTTCGGGGTGGGGCCTATTGTGGGCGGGACCCTGAACGACACTTTGGGGCCAGCCTCCATTTGGTACGGGGCCATGCTTTTGGGCTTAGTCTCCACAGCGGGCTTCGCCTTTCTCGCCCTGCGGCCTAAGCTGCGGGCCGAGGCACTGGCCCCTACCGGACCCGGTATTGGAGAATAGGATGAATCGTTTGCAATCGAGGATTTCTAATCTCCGCCAGGAATATAGCCCTCTGGTCTGGATATTATTCGGTGGTGAGCTGTTTGTATCCACCGGCCGTTTTCTGGTTTTCCCCTTCCTGGCAATATATTTGAACCAGCGGCTGGGGGTGTCTCTGACCGCAGTGGGCACTCTTCTTCTCTTGTCATCATCAAGTGCAATTTTGGCTCAGATTGTGGGCGGGCCATTTGTTGACCGTTTCGGACGACGCAAGGCTCTCTTGGCCGCTGCAGCCCTGAATATCGGAACGCTTTCCGCTTTTGCTTTTGCTGGCACTGCGGAGACAATGGCATTTATCCTTTTCTTGAGCGGATTGGGAGCGGTGTTCGATATCGCCATCAACGCCATGATTGCCGATGTCACTCCCGCAGAGAAGCGGCAGGAAGCCTATGGCCTAATGCGCATTGCCCTCAATGTGGGGGCGGCTGTGGGCCCGGCAATTGGAGGCTTTCTGGTGGTCGTCTCCTATTCGTCTGCATTCCTTATTGCCGCTGCTGCTGAGGCCATCTACTTCATTTTGATCTTCTTTCGAACTTGGGAGACTAAGCCAGTTGCTGCATCGCCTTCTGGAGGAACAGCCTCGCGGGGAGTGGGTTATGGGCCGCTTTTGCGGGATGGGCCTTATCTTGCTTTCCTGGGGGCTCTCCTCTTAGGGGGTATGGCTTATGCCATCCCCTGGGTTCTCCTCTCCGTTTACCTGAAGACCACGCAAGGGATCCCCGAGAATATGTTCGGCTTGCTAGTCACGATCAATGCTTTGATGGTGGTCTTTTTCCAGTATCCCGTCGCTCGTTGGCTCACCCGTTTCCCGAAGATGCCGGTCTTGGCCGCGGCTAGTCTTTTCACCGCTATCGGGGCGGGGAGCATAGCCTATTTCAACACCTATCTCCTCTTCGTGGTGAGCATGGTGGTAATAACCATTGGAGAACTCCTGGCATCACCGACCGCCTCGGCCTATGTGGCTGATGCCGCACCAATAGATATGCGCGGGCGATATATGGCCGCCATGAGCCTATCCTTTGGAATTACCTTCGGTCTCGGTCCGGTTATCGGGGGATGGCTGAACGATAACCTGGGGCCGCAGGCTATGTGGCAGGGGGCGATGATTTTTGGCTTACTCTCGACAGTCGGGTTTGCCCTGTTAGGGCGGTGGGAGAAGCCGCGAGTGGAGGCTCTGGCTCCGGCCAGCTCCACTCTGGGAGAATGAGATGAGCACTCGGGAAAAAATTGTGGCTAATCTGCGGGTGATCCGCACCGTTTTCGTGGTTTTCTTCAAGATGCTGGCGGTAGACCTCTTTATCATCTTTACCGTGCTCATCCAGCCCCTGCTCATTGCCCTTCTGGCCATCTATATGAACCGCGAACGGGCATCAGAAGTAGCCATCTACTTAATTGTGGGCAGCGGGATGACCGGGCTGTGGAGCGGGTTGCTCTTTACCAGTTCTTTTGCCATCCGCGGAGAGAGGTGGTTTGGAACCCTGGAGATGCTGGTGGGGGCCCCCACCCACCTGGGAGTGATTATGTTGGGTAAGACCCTGGCCCATGTCACCCTTTCCTTGAGTTCCATGATATTTGGTTACATTATGGCCGCACTGGTATTTCGATTTCCTCTGGTAATCATCGACCCCCTGGGCTTTTTGGTTTCCCTGCTCTT
Source organism: Chloroflexota bacterium (assembly GCA_016190785.1). Lineage (GTDB taxonomy): Bacteria > Chloroflexota > Anaerolineae > UBA7937 > JACPPX01 > JACPPX01. The sequence goes on along the minus strand of JACPPX010000057.1, from coordinate 16,622 downwards.
TACGGTGGTGGCGTTTATTTCCTTCGGGCTGGTCATTGCCCCTTTCTTTGCCATCAGTCCCGCGGTGGAGGGCTGGGTCAATGCTCTTGAGTTCCCGGTCTATGTAGTCGGCGGATTTCTTTTCCCCATCCTTATCCTCCCCCAATGGGCCACTCCTTTAAGTTACGCCCTGGCTCCCTATTGGGCGGCCCAGGCTTTGCACCTCACTAGTTCCGGCGCGGGGAGTGTGTATCCTAATTTCCCTCTCTGGCATGACTGGGTTATGCTTCTCTTGTTCAGTGTCCTCTACCTATTTTTGTCGCGGTGGCTCTTTGCCAAAGTTATCCGCCGCGCCAAAGTGGAAGCTACCTTGGGTTTGCAATAGAGCAGTCCTCGAATAGCCTCAACTAGCGCAAGAACAAGGGAAAATTGATGACTGGTTTGCTAAATTGGTTGCGGGTGTTTGTAAGAGGGGCGGTGCTCTCTTATATTGCCCTCTTCCGCTGGTTTAGACCGGCGCAGTACACTGCCTCCAAGATCGTGATGCCCCTCAACCAGATCCTATTCTTCACCCTGTTGGGCAGTTACGCCCTGGGAACCAACTCCGCCCCCTTCTTCGCCATTGGCAATTCGCTGCAAATTGCTGCAGTGAGCGGGATCTATGGGGTGACAATGAGCGTGGGGGGAGAACGCTGGGAGGGGACTCTGGTTTACCTTTTCGGCACCCCGGCCAGCCGCATGTCCATTTTCCTCGGCCGCGCTTTTGTCCACATTCTTGATGGGATGCTGGGGGTAATCTTGGGGCTGGCCTGGTCGGGTTTACTCCTGGGAGTCGATTTCTCCCACACCAGCCTTCTCGCCCTGGCCTTGACCATACTCATCACCGCCGCCTCCACCTCTGGATTGGGGCTACTGATGGGGGCAGTGAGCCTGGCCGCACTGGAGACCTTCTTTGTCAATAATACTGTCTACTTTTTGCTGTTAGTTTTCAGCGGGGCCAATGTCCCCTTACAGAACTTCCCGGGGTGGGTTCAGGCTTTCTCTTATATGCTTCCCCTCACTCGGGGAATTCAGGCTGCAAGGCAGATTGTGGCCGGGGCTGGGCTGTCTGAAGTCGCACCCTTGCTAATTGGAGAGGCAGCAGTAGGGGCAATCTATATTGGCCTGGGCTATCTCCTTTTCCGAACCTTTGAGACCATAGCCAAGCGGCGGGGTAGGCTGGAATCATTTTAAGGATCTCACCCGGCTCATGATATGCAAACCGTCCTCTCTCAGGTAAAATAATTACGAAAATAGGAGAAAATTCTTGAGAAGCAATATAAGAGCTCTGCTAATTCTCATCGGCGCTGGACTTTTTGTGGCCTGCACCCCACCTCCTGCTATCCCCACCGTGCCCTCGACTCCCGGAGAAGAGACCCCAATCCCGACCTCCACACCGACATCCACGCCCACGCCGCAACCGCCTATTGATCTCGCCTTCCTCCTCGATCTTCCCGGCTCCATCGCTTTCCTCTCCGATCGCTCCGGGACGGCGCAGCCCTATGTGATGACTCCCGCCGGGCAAGACATCCGCCGCTTCACCGAGATGGCGGTGGGCCGCCACCTCGCCTGGTCGCCGGATGGAGGGAGTCTAGTTTTCACTGGCATCACGGCCGCCGAGGAAGGGTCTTTGGGCAATCTATTTGTTATCAGTTCCGATGGCAGCGGACTCGTGCAAATAACTGATGTTCTGAGCCTGCGGGAGGATTTTGATATGCCGGAGGCCCAGATCCTCTTTGTCTCCGCCTGGTCTCCCGACGGTGGGCTTCTCTCTTTCAGTCTGGAGGACCGGGCTTTCGTTATGAATGTTGACGGCTCTAATCCTCAGGAGTTTGCGGGATCCTGTCAGTGTTCCGGAGTGGACTGGTCGCCGGATGGGGCGCGCACCGCATTCGGTGATGTTTTTACCGGCAGGTTGTGGGTGGCCGATGCCCAGGGTCAGGATCCGGTGAACATTGCCCTGACCCGCAACCTGGGGCAGGAGTCAGAAGAACAGCGAGAGTTGGCCTTCCTCTTGTCCTATGATGTGCCCAGTCCCCGCTGGTCTCCGAATGGGGAGCAGTTGGCTTTTGTCTCCCTGGTGGAGGGCAATCCGGAGATCTACCTGGTCAATGCCGATGGCACCGGTCTCCGGCGCCTGACCGCTCATCCTGGTTTTGACCTGGGCCCGGTCTGGTCCCCGGACGGAGAATATCTGGCCTTCTTCTCCAACCGCACCGGAAATTTCGACATCTACCTCTTTCGCTTGTCCGATAACTTGGTGGTCAATCTCACCAATAACCCGGCACAGGACTTAGATCCGGCTTGGAGTCCGGCTCCGGTTTCTCCCGACTTGCCGAGGGGGGAGTGAATCTCAGAGTTGGTGGCTCGTCGCACCTCCCGCAATTTCTTCCACCAGGTCTATGATTTGGTGTCCCAGATCCCCCCCGGGAAAGTGGCCACATATGGGCAAATTGCCCTACTCCTCGGCCATCCCCAGGCGGCGCGAACTGTCGGTTGGGCCTTGCACACCCTCCCGGCGAAGACGAATGTTCCCTGGCAGAGGGTGATTAACGCCGCGGGGCGGATTAGCATCCCTGAGCCCCCCGAGGCCCACGAGCAATTGGTGCGCTTACAAGAGGAGGGGATCATCTTCGATGAGCGGGGCTACATTGACTTGCGCCGCTACCTCTGGGATGGGCCTTCCCGCCGGGGCCGAAAGCAAGCTGCGGAGATAATCCAGGCAGGAGGCATTGTTTTCCTGGATGGAGATGTGGTTTTGCGCAGAACGGCAAAAGGCGAATTCGTTTTCCCCAAAGGGCATGTTGATCCCGGGGAATCGCTGGGGGACGCTGCGCTGCGGGAAGTGGAGGAAGAGACTGGGCTGGTGTGTCACACTCTATTTGAAGCGGGAGAGGTGGAGTTTGAATTGCAGGGGGATCAATATCACGTCATGCTCTATGCTATGGAGGTGGTGAAGGAAACTCCGGATTGGAAGAAGCACAAAGGTCGGGATGCTTTTCGCTTTAGCCAGGCTGAGGCTCAGAAGAAAGTGAGTTTCCCTGAGTCACAGAGGGTATTAAGAGATGCTTTGCGGCGTTTCTGCCGCCTGCATCCTGAGAAAGCCCAGAGCGGAGGGTTGGCCCCAAAGTGAGCGAGTTTTTCTACGGAGGCCAGGCGGTGATTGAGGGGGTGATGATGCGTGGCCGCCGCGCGGTTTCGGTGGCGGTGCGTTCTCCTTCCGGGGAAATACTCCTCCATCGTGAGCCTCTCAGCAAGCATCTCTATGCCCCCTGGAGCCGTTGGCCTTTTCTCAGGGGACTGATTATCCTCTGGGATACCTTGGTCTTGGGGGTGCGGGCCCTTATCTGGTCGGCAAATGTGGCCCTCGAAGAAGAAGAGGCTAAATTTGAGGGGCCGGTGGTGTGGGGGACCCTGATTCTTTCCCTGGCTTTCGCGCTGGGACTTTTTCTTTTCCTCCCTGTTTTCTTGGTTGGTTTTCTAGATCCCTATCTCGATCCTTTCCTAAGCAACTTCCTGGAAGGGGTCATCCGTCTCCTCCTCTTCTTGGGGTATCTGGTGGCTATTGGCTATTCTGAACAAATAAGACGGGTTTTTGCTTACCATGGGGCAGAACACAAAACCATCCATGCCTATGAACATGAGGTGGCTCTTGAGCCTAGTGAGATCCAGAGATTTCCTACTGCCCATCCCCGCTGCGGCACCAGTTTCCTCTTGAGCGTGGTGGTTATCTCTATCCTCCTTTTTGCTCTTTTGGGGCCTCTTCCCTTTTTGCCTCGCCTTCTCTCCCGGCTTCTACTTTTGCCGATACTGGTCGCGGTATCCTATGAGTTCATCCGCTTCACCGCTCGCCACCCTCAAAACCAGTTATTGCAGTTGGCTATGGCCCCTGGACTAGCCTTGCAAGGACTAACCACTCGCCAGCCTGATGACCGCATGGTGGAAGTAGCCATCGCTGCCCTAAAGCCCCTCTTGGCCGAAGAGGGTAGTGAAGGCACCTCGTCATAAAATCCGGTTGGTGGTATTATTTCCGTTTGGTCAAGCCCGCCTCCTTTTGGGCAAGCCCCCCTGGTGTTAGAGTTAGGGTAATGGCCACAAACGGACTCTATTCGTTTCCTCCCCCTCCCTCGCCTGACGCTGCCGAGTGGGATGGCACCCCCATCGGGAAAAGCAATACCATAACCCGCACCAAAGGCCGCACCGCAGTCCACGACAAAACCGTCGATGCCCAGCCAGGAAAACTGGAGGCTCTCCTGGAGAGCGTCTCCCGATACCGGGAAGGGCATCCCCAAGTTAAAGAATACCAATATGATGTGGTCATCCATGGCATCCGGGTGCGGGCCCATACCAATAGTCCCCACCTCTATGATTTCTGGGTGGACAACTGGTACAGTCCCCAGGAATGGGCTGCCGAGACCGGGCAGGATCCTCCCCCGGAACCCCAAATCCAAGTCTATGCCTATACCGAGGTGGGTGAAGAGCCGGAGGCGGCCTATTATAGCCGCCGGGCTAACACCATCGTCTTTTTCAACACCGCATATTACGGCCAGCTCAAAAGTTGGGTTCTGGGAGCGGTGGGTCGCGTCCTGGCCGAAGAGTACGGAATCCATTCTGTGCACGGGGCCTGTGTGGAGGTGGAGGAGAAAGGGGTGCTCTATATCGCCCCTACTGGCACCGGCAAGTCCACCAGTTCCTACGGAATGATGGATCAGCCGGGGGCCCGTTTTCACTCTGATGACTGGGTCTATATCCGCTACGCCTTCCCTACTAACTCCGGGTCCCTCCTCGCCCCGGTGGCTATCGCAACTCAGGAGGGTAGGGAGGTGCAAGGCTTTAGGGTGTTCCGCTGGCTGGAGGAATTTGGCGACTCGCAACCCCGGGCCCGGGTTCGGGGGCTGGGAGCAGACAATTCCTCCCTGGAAGTCGAGGTCGGGGAGATGGACCTTTCTGCCCCGCCGCGGGCCCTGGCCTATATCTCGGAGAAGGTTTTCTATTTGCGCTCCAATATCGTGGAGAACTTCCCCTTAGCCGCCTATGAGCTTTTAAATTCCAAGCTTGAGAACTGCCCGGACATATCTCCAAAATTTTTGGAGGAACAGGGAGGGTTGCTGCAACATTTGACTGGGCAGCTATTTGCAGACTCCTCTCCGCGGGAGGTGAAGCAATTAGTATCATCTTTGGGTAAAGCGAGCGTAGAAAATTTACTGGCGCGAATGATGGCCTTCGATAACGCCCGGGCGATGCTCACCATCGGCAATATCTTTGGCCGAGAGAAGGCTTATCTTAACCCTATGCAGCCGGTGGAGCTCAAAACCATTTTTCTTCTCAAGCGGGATTTCCAGGAGCAGGCGGTACTCGAGAGTTTGGGAGAAGAAGAGTTCATTATGCGCTTGATGGTAGGGGAGACTCCGGATAAGAAATACGAGACGGCGTACAATGCCTACCGAGCAGTGGATGATAAAGAGGAGAGATCCTTGATCCAGGCTCTCTTTGGCGAGGCCCAGGAAAAGGGAGTTGCGCCCTATTCTCTCTACTCCTCCAGACAAAATAAACCTTATACCCTGTATCAGGAGTTTGAGCTTTTTCGCATGCTAAACCGGGCCGCGGGATGTTATCACTTGAATACCATCCTTCGTAATGATCCACAGATTACGGAGACCCAAGAGGCAGTGCGGCTAACGATGGAGATCATCGCCCGCACCGTCCGCGAAGAGCTGCAGCCCATTACCCTGACCCTGGACAATTATCGCAATTACGTCGAGGGCAAACCTGTGCCCCAAGCCATTGGCCTCTCGAGATAGCGTTCTGCGGGCAAACCGTCCAAAAAATAGGAGGATAATTGGCTTATCGAGTGACTTTCATCCCCGGGGATGGAACTGGTCCCGAAGTCTCCGAGGCGGCCCGGCGAGTGTTAGAGGCCACGGGAGTGAAGTTCGAGTGGGATATCCAGCTCGCCGGGGCAGATGTTATGGACCAATTCGGAACCCCCCTACCTCCGCAGGTGGTGGAGTCCATCCGCAAAAACGGGGTGGCGCTTAAGGGTCCGATCACCACCCCGGTAGGTAGTGGATTCCGTAGCGTGAACGTGGAAATGCGTAAGGCCCTGGATCTGTATGTCAACCTCCGCCCCGCAAAAAGTTATCCCGGGGTCCGCTCCCGGTATCAAAACATCGATCTGGTGATAGTTCGGGAGAACACCGAAGACCTCTACGCTGGGATCGAGTTTCAAAAGGACACCCCGGAGGCGGAGAAATTGCGGAGATCTATCCAGGAGCTTAGCGGCAAGGAAATCCGCCCCCACTCCGGGATCAGCATCAAACCCATCTCCGTAGAGGGGACGCAGCGGATAGTGCGCTATGCCTTTGAATATGCACGACGGGAGGGGAGAAAGAAAGTCACTGCGGTGCATAAGGCTAATATCATGAAATACTCCGATGGCTTGTTCCTCGAGGTAGCGCGGGAAGTGGCTACCGCTTATCCGGATATAGAGTTCGAGGATCGGATTGTGGACAATATGACTATGCAACTCGTGCAGAAGCCGGAACTCTACGATGTCCTGGTCTGCCCCAACCTCTACGGAGATATTCTGAGTGATCTGTGTGCCGGACTGGTGGGGGGCCTAGGAGTGGCTCCGGGAGCCAATATCGGGGAGAGGGCGGCTCTCTTCGAACCGGTGCATGGCTCGGCTCCCAAATATAAGGGGCAGAATAAGGTCAATCCCACAGCCACCATCCTCAGCGGAATGTTGATGCTCCGCCACCTGGGGGAGAGGGGAGCCGCAGACCGGCTGGAGCAGGCGGTGGCTGGGGTCATCGCCGAGGGGAAATATGTGACCTATGATTTCAAAGAACGGCCGGACGATCTCAGCGCGGTCGGAACAAAAGAGATGGCGGAAGCCATCATCCGAAAACTGCAGTAAGCAAGTTGGCAGCAATGCCTGATATAGGCCCAGAAGGAGGATAGGGGATGGGACGACCAAAAATTTCTATAGTCGGTGCCGGAAATGTAGGGGCCACCGTGGCCCATTGGGCCGCGGCCAAGGAACTAGGGGACATCGTGCTGGTGGATGTCATCGAGGGCTTGCCCCAGGGCAAGGCCCTCGACCTCTGGGAATCAGCCCCGGTTGAAGGCTTTCATCTCAAAATCGTTGGCTCCAATGGTTATGCCGAAACGGAGGGCTCGGACATCGTGGTCATCACTGCCGGGGTGGCCCGTAAGCCGGGGATGAGCCGCGAGGACCTGGTCCAGACCAACCAGAAGATTGTTACCGAGGTAGTGGATCAAGTTGCCTCCCGCTCACCGCAATCCATCCTTATCATGGTGACCAACCCTCTGGACACTATGGCCTATCTGGCCAAAAGAGTTAGCGGCTTTCCCAAGAACCGGGTGCTGGGCCAAGCCGGAGTACTGGATACCGCCCGCTTTCGGAGTTTTATTGCCCAAGAGCTCAATGTCTCGGTGGAGAATGTCCAGGCCTTTGTCCTGGGCGGCCACGGCGATGAGATGGTCCCTCTGGTGCGTTACACCACGGTTTCCGGTATCCCGATCACCGAACTTTTGCCCCCGGAGCGGATCACCGCTCTGGTGGAACGTACTCGTAAAGGCGGTGGGGAGATCGTGAGCCTGCTTAAAACCGGGAGTGCCTACTATGCCCCGGGGGCGGCAGTGGCCCAGATGATCGAGGCTATCCTCAAAGACAAAAAGTTGATCCTTCCCTGCTCCTGCTATCTTGAGGGTGAGTATGGTTTACGGGACATATACTTTGGGGTTCCAGCCAAGCTGGGGAGTGGCGGGGTAGAAGAAGTAATCCAGGTGCGACTGACGGAAGAAGAGAAAGCTGCTTTGAACCGCTCTGCGGACCTCATCCGCGAGACTATGTCTGCTCTCCAGTTCTGATCGGCGCCAAGATGCCAGTTCGCATCACCGGCTACGATGGGGTGGGGGTTATCGGGGGGAACAAAATCCTCCTGGAGGATGAGGAGCGAAGGACTAAACTCTTCCTAGATTTTGGGATGTCCTTCTCCCGTCGCTCCGAGTTTTTTGAGGAATATTTAAAACCCCGCCCCGGCGTCGGCCTCCGCGATCCCCTGCGCTTGGATCTCCTTCCCCCCCTGGAAGGGATCTACCGTTCGGATCTAGCCGCGGCCCTTTCCGCTGACGATTTGAACTATCTTCGCTCCCAGTCCCATTATCGCCAGGTGGCGGCGAGTGAGATTCAGGGGGTCTATCTCTCCCATGCCCACCTCGACCACTCCGGTTATATATCTTTTCTCCACGAGGACATTCCCATTTTTTGCACGGCAATGACCGCTACCGTGGCCAAGGTGGTTCAGGATGCTGGCCAGTCGGGGGATATCGAGCGAGAGGTTTGCTACTTTGTACCCCGAGAAAAGAACAAGGAGGGACTCCTCGCCAGCCCCAAAGGGGCTGCCTACTATGGCCGCCCCTTTGTAGTGGTGGATGACCCCGAGTTCACAAATCGGCAATTTTGGGGACTCTCTCCCGCCTCCGGCAGAAAGATCGACCTCCATAATCCGGGATTACCAATAGACCGAATCGGAGATCTCGCCTTGCGCTTCCAGCCGGTAGATCACTCTATCTACGGGGCCACCGCTTGTGCCGTAGAGACATCTGCCGGATGGGTGGTCTATAGCGGCGACCTGCGCTTTCATGGCAAGCGCGGCCCTTCTCTGGAGGCTCTGGCCTCCTGGGCTCGGGCCCTGGAACCGGTGGCCCTAATCTGTGAAGGCACACGGATCGATGCCCAACAAACCGCGCCTCGTTTGACGGAGGAAAGCGTAAAAGTGGTTGCTTGGGACCTGGCGAAAAGATACAAAGGACTGATCATCGCTGATTTTGCGGCGCGGAATGTAGACCGCCTTCTGGCGTTTCGGGAAATCGCCCAGAGTCTTGGCCGCCGCTTGGCCATAACTCCCGGCGATGCTTACCTTTTGGATGCCATGCGCCAAGTAGATGCCTCCTTGCCCGATGTCGCTCAGGACGCCACAGCGGTGATTTTTGCCGATGTGAAGAGCGCGCCCCGCACCTGGGAAAGGGGTGTCCGCAAGAAATATGAGGGTAAGCTGGTGCGGGCGGCAGATGTTCGCCGCCAGCCGCAGGGTTTCATCCTGGCCTTCAGCTTCTTCGACATCAATGATCTAGTAGACATTGATCTCCTGGGAGACTTGAGCGATGCGGTCTATATCTATTCTTCCAGCGAGGCTTTCAACGAGGAATTGCAGATTGACATCAACCGCCTTGGCAATTGGCTCCGGTACTTCAACCTCAAATTCATCGGCAATCCCTTGAACCCCGAGAGAGAGCCGGGGCTCCATGTTTCGGGCCATGCCGGCGGGGCCGACCTACTGGAACTGGTGCGGCAGGTCCATCCCCGCAACTTGATCCCTATCCATTCCACCAAGCCGGAATTATTCCAGGTATTAGAGAAAGAGGGAATCAGCGTAATAATGCCCCAGCCCGGCCGGCCCATCGTCTTTTGAAACCATTTCCGATTAGCAGTCATCCGTGTAATATTGCTAACCCACCTCTCACCCGTGGAAGATAGCTTATGGCTGAGAACACCCTAGAGGTATCGGGGCTAACTAAGCGTTTTGGAAAGGTCCTGGCCGTGGACCACATCACGTTTGCGGTTCAGGCCGGGGAGATAGTTGGCCTGTTGGGCCCCAATGGCGCGGGCAAGACCACGACCATCAACATGCTCTTGGGTCTGATAAAACCCAGTGCTGGGTCGATTTTTGTTTTTGGGAAAGACCTCCAGAAGGCACGGCGGGGGATCCTAGAGCGGGTCGGCTTCTCCTCGGCCTACACTTCCATGCAGTCCCGGCTTAGCGTTTGGGAGAACCTGTTAGTCTTTGGCCATTATTATGGCCTCCCCCGTCCCCAGGAAAAGATCCGGGGGCTTTTGTCCGAGTTCGCCATGGACGGGCTGGGGCAGAGACTTTATGGCGCCCTCTCCTCCGGGCAGAGGACCAGGATTAACTTGGTGCGGGCCTTGCTCCACGACCCGCAACTCCTCCTCTTGGACGAACCCACCGCCAGCCTGGACCCGGATATCGCCTCGCGGGTCCGCCAGTTTCTGTTCAGTATCCGGGATAAGAGAAAAATTTCCATGCTCTATACCTCCCACAATATGGAAGAAGTGGCCCAGATGTGCGATAGGATAATCTTTCTCCATCATGGGCGGATCGTAGCCAACGATACTCCCTTGGCTCTAACCAAAACTATTGAGTTAAGCGTCTTGAGCCTGCGCTTCGACGGTTCACCCCAGGCTGCTCAAAAAATTGTGGCGGAGAAAGGGTCTCTCTTAGAAATTCGGCCGCCAAACATCCTTACCGCAGAAGTCTCTACCGACCGGATTGGGGAACTCCTCACCGCTTTCGCCAAAAGCGGTATCACCCTCATTGAGGTAGATATCACTAATCCGGATCTGGAGGACGTTTTCCTTAAATTTGCGAGAAAGGGCCAAGATGAACCCGACCCGCATTAAAGGGGTGATCCTGGAACACCTCTATCACCTGCGGCGTTCGATTGAGGACATCACCGACACTTTTTTCTGGCCGACCATGGATCTCATCATCTGGGGGTTGATGACTACCTACTTTGCTGGATTGTCTGGAACTCTGCCTCAGATCATAACTTTCCTAATCGGGGGGTTGCTGCTTTGGAATGTTGTATGGCGGGTACAGCAGGATATATCCATTGCCCTTTTGCGGGATGTTTGGAACCGAAACATCATCAATCTCTTCTCTACCCCACTATCCCCCTGGGAGTTTTTGGCGGGAACTATATTTCTAGGGATGATCAAGATTTTGCTGACCATGGGCTTGGTTTCTTTACTGGCCTGGATTCTCTGGGCCTTCGATATCTTCCGTTTGGGCTTGGTCCTGATACCTTTCTTCGCCAACCTGATGTTCTTTGCCTGGAGTGCGGGAATTGTGATCACGGGATTGATCATCCGCTTCGGGATGCGCATCCAAAGTTTTGCCTGGAGCCTCATCCTCCTGGCCCATCCTTTGTCGGCGGTTTTCTATCCCCTGGCTACTTTGCCCCCCGCGCTCCAGACAGTGGCCTGGTTCCTGCCCACTGCCCATATCTTCGAGGGCATGCGCCAAGTCCTGGCGGGTGGCGGATTGCCCGGTGAACATCTCGCCTGGGCTATGGCCCTCAATGTGTTTTATCTGGCCGGGGCGGTCTTTTTCTTCAACTCCCTTTTCGAGCAAGCCCGGGTAAACGGAGCCTTAACCCGGCTCGCCGGAGAGTAAATCTTGAGCAGGGAAGATTGGTTAGGGTTGATAATATCCTTCCTGTGGGGCTCCATCCCCGTGGCCTATCTTGTCGCCCGGGCCGCTGCCGGGGTGGATATCCGCATGCTCGGGGATGGTAACGTGGGGGCCCGCAACGTATACTTAAATGTAGGAAGGATCCCGGGGATTCTGGTGGCCCTGGGGGATATCCTAAAAGGGTATGCCGCGGTGTTCACCGCCCGACAACTGGGCCTCTCCGAAAACCTGGTGCTCGCTTGCGGTGGGGTAGCGGTCTTGGCCCATGATTTCACTCCCTTTTTGAGATTCCAGGGAGGTCAAGGGATGTCCACCAGCATCGGCGTGCTATTCTTCGTCCTCCCCCAAGAAACCATAACTGTGGTCTTCGTCTCCGCCTTTCTTCTCCTGTTACTTCGCAATTGGGATCTCAGTATGTCCCTTGGTTTTGCCTTATTTCCGCTGTTGGCCTGGATGGCGGGGAGACCCAGTAAACTCATTCTCTATACCATTGCTCTACTGCCCCTAATCGGCATCAAGAAGATTCTGGACCTCCCCCGCCGCGCGGCTATCGGCCGTGGCCATTCCTAGCCGGCTATGGCGATGGTAACTATCCCTGGTGCGGAGGGTTTTAAGTTAAGCCAGCACGGCCACGAGTTTAATGTTAAACGGAGGGATTATCTATGATTGTAATTTTGCTTGAAATTTTCCTGTCGGCCACCATCGGTTATCTCCTAGGGGCCATCCCCGTCGGTTACATTACTGCCAGGATCTGGGGGGTAGATGTCCTGAAGGTTGGTAGCGGGAGGACGGGAGGAACCAATGTCCTCCGCTCCGTGGGGATCCTGCCGTTTGTGATCACCATCGCCGGAGATTTGCTAAAAGGCTACCTGGCGGTTTTGATCGTCCGCATTCTCTTCCACAATGAAGCATTGGTGGTGCTCAGCGGTCTGGCAGCGATCTTCGGCCACAACTGGTCTATTTTCCTCAAAGGACGGGGAGGGGCCGGGGTTACCCCCACCATCGGTGCCCTTTTCGGTATCTCCCCCATCCTCGTTCCCCTTACCCTGGGAGCGGGGCTTATGGTTATCTTTCTTTCCCGTTATGTTTCGCTTGGCTCGATTACCGGGGCCCTCACCCTCTTCTTGAGCATGCTGGGGTTGACTCTCTTTTTTCAAGAACCGTGGGAACATTTGGCCTGGGGGATCGGGGCCTGTCTGCTCATTATTGTCGCCCATCGCCCTAACATCGAGCGGCTGCTGAGGGGGACAGAAAGGCGGCTTGGAGAACCAGCCAAGCCGCTGGAGGGAGGATAAAACTTGGAATTAGAGCGGGGAACAGTAGTCGGCACCGGTACCTGGGGTACCACCTTGGCGGTAATGTTGGCCAAAAAGGGGCTGGGAATGGCCCTCTGGGCCCGTACCCCGCAAGAAGCCCAGGAACTGAACCTCCGCCGCGAAAACCAGAGATTTATCCCCGGCCTCATCTTCCCCGAAAACCTGGTGGTTGCTTCCTCGCTGGAGGAGGCCATGCGCCAAGCTCAATTCGTGATCCTCGCCGTCCCCTCCCGCAGCATGCGCCAAAACCTGGAGACGATCAAGCCCGCGCTTGTCCGCGGGATGGTGATCGTCACCGCCACCAAGGGTTTGGAGGAAGAACGCTGTCTGCGCATGTCCCAGGTCATCCAAGAAGTCCTGGGCGAGGGATTTCCGGCCTGCGCCCTCTCCGGTCCTAATCTGGCTCGGGAGATAGCAAGCGGACTCCCGGCCTCTACCGTAGTGGCTTGCCGAGACCCAGCGGTGGCAGAGGCGGTGCAGAGGGCGGTGATGACTCCTCGTTTCCGGGTCTATGCCCACGATGATATTGTGGGGGTGGAATTAGGGGGAGCTCTGAAAAACATAATCGCTCTGGGGGCCGGGGCTGCGGACGAGATGGGATTTGGAGAAAATGCCAAAGCGGGGCTGATGACTCGAGGTTTGGCGGAGATCGCCCGGCTGGGGGTCGCTGCCGGAGCCAACCCCCTGACCTTTGCCGGCCTGGCTGGACTGGGGGATCTGGTGGCCACCTGCTCCAGCCGTCATAGCCGCAACCACTATGTGGGGGAGGAATTGGCCAAAGGTCGGAAACTAGTAGATGTCCTATCTTCGATGAAAATGGTAGCCGAGGGAGTTTTCACCACCCCCGCTGCTCGAAAAATGGCAAAGCAATATAATGTCGAGATGCCAATCACCGAAGAAATATATCAAGTGCTTTTTGAGGAAAAAGATCCACGTGCGGCAGTGGTTGGTCTCTTTCAAAGGGAGCCTAAACGAGAACTCGATGGCTTGCTAGAGGAGTGGGTGGAGAGGGTGGCTATCCTTAATCCTCGACGGGGCAATTCGTAACGGAGGGAAAAGTATTGTCTATGCCATGCGGGGCAGTATGCCTCGCATTTTTGATTTCCTTCCGTTCCCTAACAAAACTATAGAAAGTTGACAAAGCCCCATAAACCTGCTAAAATGTTTGCAATTCTAATGCAAAACCCGGATCGCGAGGAAGTCGATCTATCCTCAGATTGGCTTAGCCTGAGCGAAGCCAGCCGCATTTTAGGTGTTCACCCCGCCACCCTTCGCCATTGGGCAGATCAGGGAGCCATAAAGCTTTTGCGCACCCCCGGTGGCCACCGCCGATTTTCCCTGCGCGACATCCAGGGCTTTCTGGCCAGCCATCACCCTTCTCCGGCCCCGGAAAAGTACCTGGAGAATGCCTTACAACAAGCCCGAGCCCTTCTCACCTCCCCCGCTCTGGAAAAACAAGCCTGGCATAGGTCCTTCTCCTCAGCAGAGAAAGAGAGGAGACGCGAGTCTGGAAGGAGGCTTCTCGGACTTCTTATGCAATATCTCTCCAATGGTGGAGGGGAAAGGGAGAAGGCCTTGGATGAAGCCCGGAGCGTGGTGCGGGAATATGGAAAGGATGCCGCCCACCGCGGCCTCACCTCCCGCGAGACCGCCCAGGCCTTTCTCTTTTTCCGTGACTTCTTAGTGGAGAGCGCCCTACAGACTTTTGAAGAAGGGGGGTGGGAGCGAGGGCATCGTGCCTATTTGGAGATCAACCGTTTTATGAACGAACTCCTTTTGGCGATGATCGATGCTTATGAGAAAGCAGCGGCCTGAATTAGTCAGTGGCTAGAGGAAACTTCACTATGCCAATAGGAACGACTCTGGGTAGCATCTTAATTTTGCTGGGGGTCTTGGTCTGGCCGGTGTATGTTTATGCCGAGGCTCAGAGTGTGGAGGAGATTGCGGTGCTTCCCTACCTTACTGCCCATTTGGCTCTAGTTATCCCCGGAGCGCTTCTCGGAGGCCGAGGCCTAATCCGCCGGTTGCTGTCCCGTAGCAAGGAGAATGCCGAGTAGCAAATGAAACATCCCAAGCAAAGGTTGCTTCCCCGCCGCTCGGGAAACTGGGCCGTAGATTACCTGATCCCAGGGGTGCTAGTGCTCTTGGCTGTGTCCCTTCTTTTATTGGTATTCACCGTGTTCCTTGCCCTCTCTGGACAGGTTATATTCTAAGCAATGCCATATTGTCCTATTTCCATCCATCTTGGCGGATTAAGCACAACTGACTTCCAAAGTTGAGAAAGGAGAGAAGAATGGAGTTGCTGAATGCTTATCTGCCCTTTGTATCTGCGGCGGTCAGTTATTTCTTTGCCTTTGCTGTCCTCCGCCGCTATTCCGTTGGGCGTCGGCCCTACTCTTTGATCTGGGGGGTGGGGCTTATCTTCTACGCTCTGGGGACAACGATGGAGGCCCTCAACGGCCTTTTGGGATGGAACCCCACCGTCTTCCGCATCTGGTATTTTTCAGGGGCAATGATGACCGCTGCCTGGCTGGGGCAGGGGACGGTCTATCTTCTTGCCCGGCGCTGGGCCGCCCACCTGCTTATGGGGTTATTGCTCCTTATTTCTCTCGCCGGACTATTCCTTATCCAACAGGCCGAACTTGATCCTACTCAGGCCGCGGCCGGGCAATTGAGCGGTCAGGTTATTGTGGGACCCACTCTCAGTGGAGGGCAGACTCCGTTGCCCCGTTTGATAACCCCCATCACTAATATCTACGGAACGGTGGCTTTAGTAGGTGGGGCGATTTACTCTGCTTGGATTTTCTGGCGGAAGCGCATTTTGCAGAACCGGGTGATCGGCAACATCCTCATCGCCGTAGGGGCCCTTTCCCCAGCATGGGGAGGGACTCTAGCCCGGCTGGGCCAGCCGGCATATCTCTACGCCAGCGAATTGATTGGAGCCATTCTCATGTTCAGCGGTTTCCTATGGGCCACGCAGCAGGAGGAAAAAGCGGCAGAAGGTAAGCCCCAACCGGCACAGAAACTAGCCTAGTGCTTGACAAATACCCCGGCTGTTGCTAACATTTTGCCAGAAATCAATATCTCAAAAGACTACGAAGGGGAATAGTAAGCGTCGGTTTCGGCTTACAGAGAGCCGGGGTATGGTGTAAGCCCGGTGCCCCATCCGCGCCGAATGGGCCCCCGAGTCGCAGGGCTGAAAAGCAGGAGAGTAGGTTCTGCCGGAGCGGCTACCGTTATCTGGTCGGCTGTGCCCGGAGTGTCCCCCGATTCTACTCTTGGGGATCAGGAGAAATTAGGGTGGTACCGCGATCCCGATTTTGGTCGGGACCCGTCCCTAAAAAAGGGATTTTTTATTTTATAGGGGAGGTAATATGGAGAAGAAAGGCAGGATCCTAACCGGACACCGTCCCACCGGGCCCCGCCATCTAGGGCATCTGGTAGGGACTCTTGAGACCTGGGCTCAGCTCCAAGATGATTACGAGTGCTATTTTCTGATTGCCGATTGGCACGTCCTGACCACGGATGTGGAGCATACTGCCCAGATAGGAAACAACATCCAAGAGATGCTCTTCGACTGGCTGGCGGCCGGGTTGGATCCGGAGCGGAGTGTCTTTGTCCAGCAGTCTCTGGTTAAAGAGCACGCCGAACTGGCCCTTCTTTTGGGCAATTTGGTGACAGTCAGCCGGCTGCGCCGCAACCCTACTTTCAAAGAACAGGTCCAGGAATTGCATCTTGGGGACCGGGCTTCGATGGGGCTTCTAGCCTATCCCGTCCTCCAGGCCGCGGATATTTTGGTCTACAAAGCGGACACCGTACCCGTGGGCGAGGATCAGGTGCCCCATCTGGAACTCAGCCGAGAGATTGCTCGCAAATTTAACACCACCTTCAAACCCATATTCCCGGAACCAAAACCATATCTAAGTGCCATACCTCGTTTGCCGGGCCTTGATAACCGCAAGATGGGTTCCAGTTACCAGAACTTTAT
>JACPPX010000054.1 GCA_016190785.1 Chloroflexota bacterium | reverse complement strand
GCCCTATATGCTCTCGATGCTGAGAATGGAGAATTGCTTTGGAAATACATCACCCGAGGAGATGTGGCCTCCCCCCTAGTGGATGGGGATACTCTCTATTTTGGCTCATTGGACCGGCGGTTATATGCCTTTAGATTAGAGTCGGTAGAAGGTGGGCGGTGAAAAAGCCAATTCTGCGACCGCTGGGCAGTGAAGCGAGTAGAGAACCAAACCTTCTCCTCGGCCTGGCCTCTTTCTTGCTGACCTTAGTTGCCATATTCCCGCTGCAGCGGGCGAGTGCTTCTCCCCCTCCCCTCCTCTACCGGCAAGTCGCATCAGAACCCCAGGGTTTGGTCGAACCCTATGCTCGCTTGGCCCTGGAACTCCCCCAGATAGAAGAGTATCTCCGGCTCTTTCAAGGCATTGCCCAATTGCCCGAGGGTGATGCTGTTTTGAATTTGCAAGAAGTCATAGATCTGCGACCAGAGAGCCCGGCCGCTTTCTTGGCCCACCTCGCCTTGGCTCGCCACTTTGCCTCTCAGGATGATCCCCGGGCTGATGACCAGTACCAAGCGACTTTGGAGCTTGAAGACTCCCCTGCCCTCCACTTGGAGTGGGCCGGGTACTTGGAAGCGCAAGGACGAAGAGAGGAGGCGTATCAAGAGTACAAGGCTCTGCTGGACTCGGCAGAATTCCCCGAAGCCTTCATCGGATTGCGCCGCCTGGCCAGCGATGATCTGCAACTGGCCCAGGATCTTATCACCGCCACTTATTTCGGTGACGCATTAGAGGTCCTGCGTGAGCATGAAGAAGAGGAGGCGGTCCCGCTTCTGGCCCAGGCTCATTTTGGAGTCGGAGCGTATGAGGAGGCTCTGCCCCTTTATGAGGCTTGGGTCGGAGCCGAGCCGGAGAATGAGACGGCGCGGATTGGTCTGGCCCGCACCCTGGGCCGGCTTGGCCGCCTAGAAGAAGCATTGGAGCAATATCAGCAGGTGGATTCCGCGGACAGCCTCCTCGCACAAGGCGAGATTCTGGAACTTCTAGGAGAGACAGAGGAGGCTTTGGAGGTCTATGGTGAGCTATTTGCTCAAGGTTTATATCCCGTCGCTTGGTGGCGGGCGGCAGGGATTCTGGAAAGCGAAGATCGGCTCGAGGAGGCCCTGCCTTTCTATGAAGCTGTGGCCGAGAGCGGGACCAACCTTGCCGATGACGCCGCTTATCGGCTCTATATCCTAGCCGGGCGGCTTGGTGATGCGGATACACAAAGCATGGCCCAGAGTCTATTGCAGGGGATGAAGCCCAACCACCTAGCTTTTCTGGCTACCGGTGAAGAATTACCACCCCAAGTTGCCCCCTCACCTCCCCCCGCCGGTGAGGCAATAATCGAGAAAGCCGTGGCCTTACGCTATCTAGGCTTGTTTGACTTGGCTCGCCGCGAGCTTCTATATGCCGCGCGTTTCAGCGAGAGCCCAGCAGTAGATCTGGCCATGGCCCAGGCTTTGTCCGAATCCGGCGCGATTCTGGATGCTCAGGCTATGGTTGAGGTCGCCCTCCGCGATGAAACCCTGGATCCGGTGGAGATGTGGCGGCTGGCTTATCCTAAGCCATACGCCGAGGAGGTGCAGGCTGCGGCCCAGGAGTTCAACCTCGACCCCCTGCTGATATACGCCATGATCCACGCCGAGAGCCGCTATGACCCAGAAGCCGTCTCCCGCTCCTACGCTCAGGGGCTGATGCAGATCATCCCCTCTACCCGAGACTGGATCGCCGAACAATTAGGGCTTGTTCTCACGCCGGTAGACATCTTCGACCCGGCGATCAACATCCGCTTTGGAGCCTACTACCTCCGCTTCGTGCTTGATTTCTTCGACCAGGACATAGATTATGCCCTGGCCGCCTATAACGGGGGGCCGGGGAATGTGGGGACTTGGCTGGAGGACCCCTTGGTGGGGGACAAGGATGATTTCATCCGCTGGATGGGCCTGGCCGAGCCGCGGGAGTATCTGGAGGCGGTGCTCCTGAACTATAGAATCTACCAATGGCTGGAGACTCAATAGCAACCCTTTGCCCTGTTTGGGGTTATACACTTGTGGCGTGGTGTTACCGCCAAAAATTCAAACCAAAGGAGGTAAGTCAAGCATGAGTTACGGTTCGGTCAACTTCGCGGCCCTTTTCAACTCTTATGTCTCAGTCCTCACTAAGCCGGGCAAGGCCTCTTTCGATGCCACCAAGGGCCAGGCCAACTGGATGAACACCCTTGTGGGGGTAATAATCTGGGGTCTGGTGGCCGGGCTCTTCTCCGTGGTCTCAGGGGGTGGCGTAGCCTCTATTGTCACCGCACCCATCGGGACCCTGATTGTCTTTTTCATCGGTTCGGCAATAGTCTTTGTCCTGGCCAAAGTAGTGGGAGGGACCGGGGATTTCAATGGCAACTCCTTCATGCTTTCTCTGTATCTTGTGCCCATTGGGGTTATTAATGCTGTCCTCGGTTTCATTCCTGCGGTGGGGGGAATAGTCAGTTTTGTCCTCGGAATCTATGGTCTCTTCCTTCTGTACTTCGGTCTCCAATCTTATCACGGCCTCGATTCCACAAAGGCACTGATTGTGGTGGGAATCCTCTTCGTCATCGCCCTCGTGCTGTTCGTGTTAGTGGGTGGCCTGCTTTTGGCTACCCTTTACTCCCTCACCCAGATCGGCTACTAACGATATCTTTCAGGATAAATAAGGGAGGCCTGGCAAGAGGCCTCTCTTATTTTTATGTATCAAGCCTTCGTAAAATCTTTTAACTGACGGTGCGATCCATTGCCTTGCTCAAAAGATATAGCCCCTGAAATATGGCCGCAACCATGGCCAGGACAGAAACAGGTATGCCGATATTAAGCCAGTTTATCCCCAACCACAAGTAGAGGAAGATAAAGGGATAGGCGGTGAGATAAGTCTTGATGGCCAGGGGGAGTGGGGTGCGGTAATGATTGCACAGAGCGAGGGTGATGTTGACCCCCGGATAGGCCAGGCCGTAGAGAGCCGCCCAGAAGCCGTTGAGGGCCCCTACCCAGGCCAGCCCGGCAATCACCAGGACCTCGCGGATGTGATCGCACACATTGTCCCATAAGGCGCCAAAAGCCGAGGAGCGGCCCAGATGCCGGGAGAGGGCCCCATCAATCCCGTCCAGGGCGATGGCCAAAAGCATCAGCAAAAAAGCCAGTTTGGGGTAAGGGATTATGGCCCAAACGATCATGAGACCAACTGGGATTTGTAGGAAAGAGATAAAGTTGGGAGAAATGCCGAGACTAGCCAAAAGAAGTACTATGGGGCGATACAGGCGGTAGAGGAAAGCGCGGACCGGCTCGCGGATGAGTTTCTCTAGGGCGCTGTAGGAGTCAGGACTGCCGGGGGCAGAGGGGCCTTCGGCCATAAGGGGCCAACTATCCTTTTCCTTCCGCCAGCCTTTGCAACTGCTTCTCGTCGATCATCTTGATTCCTAACTCCTGAGCCTTGGAGAACTTGGTCGTCCCGGGTTCGGCCCCTAGCACTAGATAATCAGTGTTTTTGCTGATACTCCCCACCACCTTCCCTCCGTGCTCCTCAATGAATCGCGCGGCCACCTCCCGGCTCATGGTGGGCAGAGTCCCGGTGATGACAAAGGTCATTCCGGAGAAGGTGCCAGTCACTGGGGCAGCCTCTTCTTTCTTGCGGGTCATCTGCACCCCGGCCTTGCGCAGTTTCTCGATATAGCGGCGGTTGCGGGGCTGGGAGAACCAGAGGACAATGCTCTTGGCAATTTCCGGCCCTATGCCCTCTACTCTCAGCAAATCATCCTCGCTGGCCCGCATAAGATCATCGATTGATGCAAAGTGTCGGCTCAGGGTCTGGGCAAAAGTGCTCCCCACATGGCGGATTCCCAGGGCGGTTATCAGCCGCCATAGCGGCCGATCCTTGGAAGCGGCGATGGACTCTAGTAAGTTTTCGGTGGCCTTCTCGGCAAAGCCTTCGAGATTGAGCAAATCCTTGGCTTCGAGGTAATAAAGGTCCGCCGCGTCCTTGAGCAGCCCTAGTTCCACAAATTTTTCGGTCTGCCGTGTGCCAAACCCTTCGATGTCCATTGCCCCCTTAGAGACAAAGTGCTCGATGTTGCGCACCAATTGCGCCGGGCAGGCGGGATTGGTGCAGTAGTACATTACCTCTTCTCCCAAGCGGGAGACCGGTTCTCCACATTCCGGACACTTCTTGGGCATGCGGAAATTTCGTTCTTTGCCGGTGCGCAGTTCCAAAACCGGCCGCATCACCTGGGGGATCACTTCCCCGGCCCGCTTCAGCACCACTGTGTCCCCAATACGGATATCCTTGCGGCGGATGTCGTCGAGATTGTGGAGGGTGGCGGTGGTTATAGTCACCCCCCCTACCCGCACCGGCTCTAGGATGGCATAGGGATTTAATGTCCCCGTTCGCCCAACATTGATTCCGATATCGACGAGTTTGGTTACTCCTTCTTCAGCAGGGAACTTGTAGGCGATGGCCCAACGAGGGGCATGTCCCACTGCCCCCAAAGCCTCTTGCTGGACAAAAGAGTTGACCTTCACCACCATCCCATCCGCTTCATAGTCCCAATCCTTATATCTTTTCATAAACTTTTCATAGGCGGTCTGCACTGATTCCAGATCCTTATACCGGGAAGTATCCGGGCTTACCCGAAAACCCATCTCCCGCAGAAGGTCAAGCACTTCCCAATGGGTATCCAATTCGGTGCCTTCTAGGTTTCCCACCCCGTAGACATAGATGGTTAGGGGGCGGGAGGCAGTGATCGCCGAATTTTTCTGGCGCACTGTGCCCGCCGCGGTATTCCGGGGATTGGCAAAAGTCCTCTCTCCGGCGGTAGCCAATCTCTTGTTCATGGCCTCGAAATCTTTTTTGGGGAAATAAACCTCCCCTCGCACCTCAACCAGTCGGGGAGGCTTTTTTTTGCCCTCCACCGGGATGCGCAGGGGAATAGCACGGATGGTCTTCAGGTTGGGGGTAACATCTTCTCCGATGAAGCCATCGCCGCGGGTGGCTCCGGTGACCAGAACCCCGTTCTCATAAGTGAGAGAAACTGCCAGCCCATCGACCTTGGGCTC
>JACPPX010000053.1 GCA_016190785.1 Chloroflexota bacterium | reverse complement strand
GGGGGCATACCGTACTCCATGGCCCGGATGAAATCTTCATCCACGGGGTGGGCTTCCTCCCATTCCTCTTGCAGCTGGGCTTGTTTTTGGAAACGCGCTCTCTGCTCCTGGGGGTCGTTTAGTTCGCTGAAGGCGTTGCCGCATTCCAATCCGGCAATGAAGAATTCGAAGCGCTCCGCGAATTTTGGATTTTCTCTTTTCTTCTTGGCCAAGGGAGAAATGTCCAGAGGATAATCGATCACAAAAGTTGGCCGGATCAGGTCCTTCTCCACATATTCCTTAAGGATCTCCTCGGCCAGAAGCCCCCAGCTGGGCTTATCATCCACCACCAATTTCCGGTTTTTCACCTCTTGCCGCAGCGCCTCCAGGGTAGAAACCTTTTCCAGATCGATCCCCGTGGCCTCCTGTATCGCTTGGCGCAAGGTGATCCGCTTCCAGGGTGAGGCTAGCTCTATCTCCCTTCCCTGATAGGTGATCTTGGTCTTGCCCAGGATTTCGCGGGCGATAAATGAGAAAGCTTCTTCCACCAGACGCGTCATCTCTTGGTAATCGGCATAGGCTTGATAGGCTTCGATTTGGGTGAATTCGGGATTGTTCTTGGTCGAGAGGCCCTCGTTGCGGAAGTCCTTCCCGATCTCATACACCCGATCCAGCCCGGCGATGAGCAGTCGTTTGAGGTAAAGTTCGTCGGAGATTCGCAAATACAGATCTTCATCCAAGGCTTGGTGATGGGTAGTGAAGGGGCGGGCTGCGGCTCCGCCGTAGATCGGCTGGAGGACTGGGGTCTCCACTTCCAGGAACCCGCGCTCATCGAAGAAGCGGCGCAGGCTGCTCACTATCCGGCTGCGGGTGATGAAAACTTTGCGCACTTCTTCATTGGACAGGATGTCCAGATAACGTTGGCGGAAGCGGGCCTCCACATCTTTAAGTCCATGCCACTTCTCGGGCAAGGGGCGGAGGGATTTGGCGAGGAAGGCAAAGCTCGAGACTCGCAGCGTCGGTTCCTCTGTCTTAGTATAGAAAACAGATCCCTCCACGGAGATAAAATCCCCGATGTCCAGATCATCTGCAAAGCGTTTGTATTCTTGAGAGCCTAGGCTATCTGTATTTTGACTGGCATAGAGCTGGATCCGCCCCGTGCCGTCAGCCAGATGGGCAAAGGAGGCTTTACCCATTATCCGTAGGGAAAGTAGGCGACCACAGATCGAAATTTTGTCCGGAGGACTTTTCTGGGGATGCTCTTCCAGTAGTCTCAATGCTTCGGCCGTGGAGTGAGTGCGGGTAACACGGGGAGGATAAGGGTCGCCACCTTGTTCTCGGATTCTATCTAACTTCTTGAGACGATCCCGCAGAATATAACCCCGCCCCGAAGTTTCCTCCGCCTCCCCACTCCTGGTTGGCTGCTGCTCGGGATTCTCGGTTTGGGGGTTCATAGCACTTTGATGATTTTGACTTGCACCGTTCCGCCGGGGGTGCGGAATGTAACCTCTTCGCCAGCCCGGTGCCCGAGGAGGGCCTGGCCGAGGGGGGACTCGTTGGAGATGCGACCAGTTTTGGGATCCACTTCTGCGGAGCCCACGATCTGGTAGGTGACCTGTTCTCGGCCATCCTCCAGGACAGTGACCTGGGATCCCAACCCTACTGTGTCTGAGCCTTTTTCTTTCTTGATGAGGACGAAATTAGCCAGGATGGCTTCCAATTCGGCAATCCGCCCTTCGACGAATGCCTGCTCGTTCTTGGCGTCATCGTATTCCGCATTCTCTAGGACTTCTCCCTCTTCTTTAGCCTCGCGGATGCGCTCCACCACCTGGGGCCGCCTTACATTGCGCAGGTGCTCCAGTTCTTCTTCTATTTTCTTACGTCCTTCGGGAGTAAGAAAGGTTTTTTTATTGGTCTCCGCTGCTTTTCTGGACATGATACCCATCCTTTTGTGGCGTTTTACCCTTCTCGGGGAAGACAAGCAAAAAGCGCCAGGGGCGCCGAACTGAAGGCTTTTAATTCAAGCGCAGGGGATTTTCTTATCCCTGCGCAAAGCATATTATACCCCACAAATGCTGATTTGTAAAGGAGTCAACTACTAGGCTATACTTCGCTTGTGGACGACAACCAGTTCATGCGCCTGGCATTAGAAGAGGCGCAGGTGGCACATAGCAAAGGGGAAGTGCCCATCGGGTCGGTAGTGGTCAAAGAAGGGAGGGTCGTTGGCCGTGGCCACAACCAGAAGGAGACCCTCCACGATCCCACTGCTCACGCCGAAATCTTGGCCCTGCAGGACGCAGCCCACACTCTAGGAGGATGGCGGCTTTTGGGCACCACCCTTTACTCCACCCTGGAGCCCTGCCCGATGTGTGCCGGGGCCCTGGTTCAGGCCCGTGTGGAGCGGCTGGTGTATGCCGCCCCCGATCCCAAAGCCGGAGCGGTGGGTAGTGTCGTGGATTTAGTTCGTGAGCCACATTTCAACCACCAGATCGAAGTCGAGAGCGGGGTGCTCCAGGAAGAAGCCGAGGCGCTTTTGGAGAAATTCTTTGCCGATTTACGGGCACGGGTCGAAGCCTAGCCTCGTTGATTTTGACCCATCGATTTTTAGGGTGATCTCGGAGGGGTGCCAGAGTGGACGAATGGGGCGGTCTCGAAAACCGTTATCCCGCCTAGCGGGATCGTGGGTTCGAATCCCACCCCCTCCGCCTTCGCCTGTCGAGGCAGGCTACGACGGACAAAATCCACCAGAAGATCGCGAAGGCAAGATTCGCCCGGCAAAAAGATCTCGATTCTAAAAATGATGGCTAAGTGAAAAACAAGCGACAAAAGCCCATTGAGTATGCCGAGGATGTGACCGAGTCGCCGCAAACTTTGTTGCGACTGCGGCTTCCTTCACTATTGATTGGATTAGGGTTAGGGATAGTAATTTCTTTTCTCACCTCTCAATTTGAAGAGGTACTGGCCCGGAATGTGGCTGTTGCCTTTTTCCTGCCTTTTATTGTTTATATGGCCGATGCCATCGGCACTCAGACTCAGTCTATCTACACTCGAGCTCTAAAAACCGGCGAGGCAAGATTTCAAATTTATTTGATCAAAGAGTCAGTGGTTGGGTTGATGCTAGGTGTGGTTTTGGGAATTGCTTCGGGGCTGGTAGCATTGTGGTGGCTCAGAGATAATTTGCTGGCTGTAAGCGTTGGAGTCTCTATGTTTTCCACCGCGGCCTCTGCTCCGTTAGTGGCCCTATTAATCACTCAGGCGTCGCAACGCCTCCGTGAGGACCCTGCGGTCGGGGCGGGGCCGATCGCTACTGTCATTCAAGACATGATCAGTGTCATAATCTACGGTGCAGTATCTAGTATTGTGCTTTTGTAAAATGACTGTCAACCTGTGAAACGGCCAGCGGCGCATCGCGGCGGTAGCCGATAAATATCGACGCAAAAACTCTTGGCTAAAACACACTAGTTGGGTATCAACCCCTATGCGGATGTCCTGGAAAAGATAGTGCAGAAATTGCCCGGTGTCGACGAAGAGAGTGGAGATGACCGATCCCGGTAGAGGAATGTTTGAACCTCAAAACCTTGCGGCCGGGATGAATCCTTCAGCCCGGGATGGCAGAGGAGAAATTGAGCCTCGAGCAAGGTGTAGTTGTTTTAGGGCCAAAATTTTCAGCCGGAATACAAAGGTGAGAGACAGACCATGAAATCCTTCTGGCAAGAATTGAATTCTCGCAAGGAATTGTTCATTCCTATTTTTATTCTTGGGAGCGCTATTGCCCTTTACTCCTTGTACGGACAGGACGGCAAGTTCTTGGGTGACGACGCAATTTTTATGTATGGCGGCCAGCGTCTGGCTGAAGGCGTCCCTCCTTATGTCAGTGTTTTCGATCATCGCGGCCCACTCGGCACAATAATTGCCGGTCTCGGGGTTCTCCTCTCAAAACTTCTGAGCAGGGATGATATATCGACAGTGAGGATGGTTTTCATGTTTTCGGGGGCGCTGGCCGTAGTTGGAGTTTATCTTCTCGCCAGTCAGCTCTTTGCTTCGCCTCGTGCTGGAGTTTTCGCATCATTTTCCCTTTTAGCAATCAATGGCTTTGGTCGGAGGGCGGCCTTTGGTCCCCAGCCCAAGACGGCGATGGTCGCTTTTGAAGTCTTCTGCCTGTTATTTACAGTGCAAAAGCAATGGTTCTGGGGAGGGATTTTTGGCGCTCTATCCTTTCTCATTTGGCAACCCATGGCGATTTTTCCATTGCTCACCCTCTTTCTGGCTACCCAGGAGCCGCCTTCCTATCGCCGCTCCGCCGTCATGCGCGCAGTGGCTGGAGTAGGCATTCCGCTCGTCCTGGTCATTGCCTATTATTATTCCCAGGGTGCACAATATGAGTTCTGGGAAGGGATGTTTGTCTTTAATCTTCTTTACATAAATCGCCCCTTGGATTCTCTCCTTGCCCATATCACCAAACCCATCAACCAAATTTTTGTGGGTTATACTCAGTTTTTTCTGCCGATCCTCATCGGTCTTTTGGTCATCGGTTATTTCTATTTTTGGCGTAGATCTCGACACATTTCTCTCCGCAACACCCTGACCAAAGATCGATTCGCCTCTGTACTCCTTTCTTTCCCAGTAATATTGACGTGGTCACTCATAGATTTTCAGGGGAAGGATGATTTCTATGTTTTCCTACCATATGTGGTTGTTGGTTTCGCCTATTTTCTAGAGTTGGTCTTTATACAGATTCAAGACCGGGGCAGAAACTTCTTACAGATTGGGGTGGCGGTCAGCCTACTAGGTTTTGCTTTACAGCAAGTTATCTCGAGTGAAAAGGGAGGCCTTGATGTGCAGCGGGAGAGAGCCTTGGAGATCGAAGCTCGGTTAGGCATTGAGTCGCGGTTATTATCTATTGGAGCACCAGAAGTTTTGGTATTTCTCCACCGCCAAAATCCAACCCGCTATATCTTGATCGATGACGGTATTGACCGGCTCATAGATGCTACAACTCCGGGAGGATTCGATGGCTGGCTTGTTGAACTGGAAACTTATGATCCGCAGGTAGTGGTCTTCGGCCACATGAGGGGAGAATTTCGAGATCGGTTTCTCTCCTGGCTTAACTCTAGCTATCGCGAAGAACGGCTGGCTGGCAGGTGGCGTCTCTTTACTAAGGCCCTATAACCTGTCCAATCCTCCGATATTCAAGTTCCGAATTTTGATAGATCTGGTATGGAAGATGGTCAAAAAGCCCTCGAAATTTTCCGGTAAGATCTGCAAACTTGACATTAACCCCTGTGTGGATGTGCCGGAAAAGATAGTGCAGGAACTACTTCGGGCGGCCAACAAAGAGCGTGGTCCAATTCCGGTTAAGG
The DNA here is from genome assembly GCA_016190785.1 of Chloroflexota bacterium. Classification (GTDB taxonomy): domain Bacteria; phylum Chloroflexota; class Anaerolineae; order UBA7937; family JACPPX01; genus JACPPX01. Next base: position 5,275 of record JACPPX010000053.1, on the reverse strand, counting down.
GCAGATTGAATGGCAAGGAGTTCAGGACTACAGTGGTGAAGTTTCGGGGAGCATGGCGGTTATATCTTAATACCTATATGCGGGCTGAGGCTGGTATTGATGTAGGGGATAGAGCCAGGGTGCAAATATGGTTTGATCCCAATCCGAGAAGCGTACCAATCCCCAAGGTGTTCGCCAAAGCCCTAGACGAGAACCCGGCAGCCAAGGCTGCTTTTGAAAAATCACCACCCTCGCATCAGAGAGAGATTTTGCGCTACATGAACTGGATCAAAAGACCGGAAACACTACAACGCAATATAGATAAAGCCATAGCCCACCTTCTGGGACGAGAGACATTTGCCTCAAGAAAGCCCACAAAAAGATAGCAAGGATTACATCCCCGCCCTGGGGTTTGATTTCCTGACCCCCTTCTATGACTCCTTCCAAAAATGGCTCGGCCGCGAGAAGGAACTGAAGGGCTGTCTTCTCCAAGAAGCGCAAATTGCATCTGGCCATCGCGTCCTGGATTTAGGCTGTGGCACGGCGACCCTGACCATCCTTATAAAGCAGAACCATCCCCAAGCAGAAGTGATGGGGCTGGATGCTGACCCAAAAATCCTGGCGATTGCTCGCTGCAAAGTTTCCCGATCTGGCCTCGATATCCGCCTGGACCAGGGCTTAGCCTATGAGCTGCCCTACCCGGCAAATTCTTTCGACCGTATCCTCTCCAGCCTGGTCTTCCATCATCTCAATACCCAACAGAAGCAACTCGCCTTCGAAGAAGTCTTTCGCGTACTAAAACCTCGCGGAGAACTCCATATCCTGGACTTCGGGAAACCGCACAATTTCTGGGGGAGAGTCATATCCCTTTATATGCGCCTCCACGAGGAGGCCGCGGATAATATAAGTGGTCTTTTACCAGAGATGTTGCGCCAGGAGGGATTCGAGCATGTTTCCGAAACAGTACGATTTATGACCCTGTTCGGCACTATATCCGTCTATCGCGGACAAAAGCCACAGGAGAAGGGCTAATTATGACCATGGCTCCTCGTCCCCGAGTAGTAGTCGTTGGAGCTGGATTCGGCGGGCTGTGGGCAGCCCGCACCTTGGCAGGGTATCCATTGGGGGTGCTGCTGATCGACCGCAACAACTATCACACTTTCCTGCCTCTCCTCTATCAAGTGGCTGCGGCTGAGCTCCAGCCGGAGGACATCGCCCACCCGGTGCGCAGCCTGCTCCGCGGCTATCCCAATGCCCAGTTCATTTTTGGGAGAGTGCAAGCCTTAGATCTGGCGAGCAAAAGTCTAGAAGTGGATGGGAGAATGATCCATTACGATTATCTTATCCTGGCCACCGGCAGCACTTCTTACTTCTTCGGGGTAGAAGGAGCGGCAGAAAATGCCTTCTCCTTGAAAACCTTGCAAGAGGCGATCACCCTGCGCAGCCACATTCTGACCCAATTCGAAAAGGCAAGCGATGAGCAGGACAAAGAGGTGCGGCACCGTCTTCTTACCTTCTCGATAGTCGGCGGCGGGCCGACTGGGGTGGAGTATGCTGGGGCCTTGGCAGAACTGATTCAAGGCTCTTTCCGCAAGGACTATCCCCTCCTTGATTTCCAAGAGGTGCGGGTGATCTTGCTTGAAGCCTTAGAAAACCTTCTTCCCGATCTACCCAACAGGTTGCGAGAATATGCCCAGCGCCGACTCAAGAAAATGGGAGTCGAAGTTCGGCTGCGGGCTAAGGTTAAGGAGATAACCAAGGAAAGTCTCTTCCTGGATGAGGGTACGATAATCCCCACTGCCACAGTGGTATGGACTGCCGGGGTGCGCGGGGATCCTGCGGCCCAGGCCTGGGGACTCCCCACTGCTAAAAATGGCCAGGTGGAGGTGCTTCCCTCGCTCCAGGCCCCTGGACACCCCGAGGTATATGTCGTGGGCGATCTGGCCTCTGTTGAAGAAAAGGGACACCATCTCCCTATGATTGCCCCGGTGGCTATCCAGCAGGGATTGGCTGCCGCCAGAAATATCGGTCGCCAAGTGGTAGGTTTGGAGCCGGTGTCTTTTCGTTACCGAGAACGGGGGACGATGGTTACCATCGGCCGCAATGCGGCGGTGGCCAGTGTTTTCGGCTGGAACTTCACCGGGTTTCTAGCCTGGCTGGTCTGGCTGGGGGTCCACCTTTTCAACCTGATTGGTTTCCGCAACCGGCTCTTGGTGCTCATTAACTGGGCCTGGGATTATTTCCTTTACGAGCGGGCGGTACGGCTTATCCTAGTCAGGGAGAAGAGAGGCATAAGCCTTGACAGATGATGATTAGGGATAATGTCAGTACTTGTATTATAATTTAGCCGGTCACTGCGGGACTGCTGAGAGAAGATGACCCTAGCCGAAAATTTGGCCAAGTTTGTAGCCCGGGCGGAGTATAGGCACCTCTCTCCCCAGGCGGTGCAGGCCCTCAAAATCCGGATCCTAGACTCCTTAGGATGTGCTATCGGGGCTGTGGAGGGGGAGCCGGTCCGCATGATCCGCGAGCATATCGCAGATTTTGATGGAGCCGAGCATTGCACCTTAATCGGCGGGGGCCGGGCGGCTCCGGATCGGGCCTCTTTTTATAATGCGGCCTTAGTGCGATACTTGGACTTCAATGACAGCTACTTGGCTAAAGGGGAGACCTGCCACCCCAGCGATAACCTGGGAGCAGTGCTCGCTGCCTGTGAATACGCTAAAGGAAGTGGTCGCGATCTCATTACCTCCCTTGCGGTAGCCTATCAAGTCCAATGCCGGTTGAGCGATGTGGCCCCGGTGCGGGCCCGCGGATTTGACCACACCACCCAAGGCTCTTTTGCCGTCGCCGCTGGGGTTTCTAAAGCCCTAGGGTTGGATGTGATGCGGGCGGCCAACGCTTTAGCCATCGCTGGCACGGCTTTCAATGCTTTGCGGGTTACCCGTACCGGCTCCCTCTCCCACTGGAAAGGGCTGGCATATCCCAACACCGCGTTCGGCGGCACCCACGCTGCCTTTTTGGCCATGCGCGGGATAACTGGCCCGCCGGAGGTATTCGAAGGCAACAAGGGCTTTATGGAAACCATATCCGGAAAATTCCAGATCGATTGGTCCAAAGAAGACCTGGAGCGAGTCCGCCAGACGATTATCAAGAAATACAATGCCGAGATCCATTCTCAGTCCTCGATCGAGGGCCTCTTAGAGTTAAAAAAGGAGGCCGGTTTTACCCCGCGGGATATAGAGCGAATTGAAATAGAGATTTTCGATGTAGCCTTCAATATTATCGGGGGAGGAGAAGAGGGAGACAAAACCGTGGTCCGTACCAAGGAAGAGGCGGATCACAGCTTGCAATATATGCTGGCCGTAGCCCTCTTCGACGGGCAGGTCATGCCCCAGCAGTACCGGGCAGAAAGGATTCGTGCCCAGGATGTACAGGATCTGCTGCGACGGATCAAGATCCAGCCGCGGGATGATTACTCGCAGCGGTTCCCGGCAGAGATGCCTTCTCGGACCACGGTTTTTCTCAAGGAGGGCAAAAGCCTGGTTAAGGAGAAAGCGGACTATGAAGGATTCCACACCCGACCCATGACCTGGGAGACAGTAGTCCGTAAGTTCAACGACCTCAGCAAACCCTATGCGGCGGACGTGTTGCGTCGGGGGATTGTGAAGGTGGTAGCCAACCTGGAGGAGCTACCGGTTTCAGACCTGGCCCAACTATTGGCTAGGGTCAGGATACCAAGAAAATAAATAAGAGGAGTAAATACAAAAAGAAAGGATGTGAATCATGGCTAAAACTCAATCCGATGACAAGCCCTTCTCTTTTCTAAGGAGCAATGCACGTCCCTCCAAGCCCCGCAGCCGGGGGATCACCGAGATCCGGGGTCCCTACTATACCCCTATGGGCAAGCGCTATCTCGAGGATGTTCTGGAAACCATGGGGGAATCTGTGGATGCCCTCAAATTCGCGGGGGGATCCTTCACCCTCTATCCCGGCGACCGACTAAAAGAACTTGTCGATCTCTGCCACGGGCACAATGTCCTTGTCTCCACCGGCGGTTTCATCGAGTATGTCCTCACCCAAGGTCCCGAAGCGGTGGATCGTTACATTTCCACCTGCCGCAACCTAGGCTTCGATATTCTAGAAATCTCCACCGGCTTTATTACCATCCCCAGTGAGGATGTTATCCGCCTTGTAGAGAAAGTGCATAAGGCAGGGATGAAACCCAAGCCGGAGGTGGGGATCCAGTTTGGGGCTGGGGGAGCCACCGCGGTTGAGGAACTGGAGGCGGAGGGGACGCGGGACCCGGAGTGGGTCGTCCACCAGGCCAAGCGGTATCTCGAGGCGGGAGCCTATATGATCATGATCGAATCTGAGGGGATCACCGAGAATGTGCGGACCTGGCGCACCGATGTGGCCTCCAAGATCATCAATGCCCTCGGTCTAGAAAAGGTAATGTTTGAGGCTGCGGATCCTCAGGTCTTTGCCTGGTACATCAAAAACTACGGCCCAGAGGTGAATCTCTTTGTCGACCACAGCCAGATTGTGCAATTGGAAGCCTACCGTTCTGGCATCTGGGGGACGAAGAGCATCTGGGGGCGGGTCCTTACCTATAAAGGCTAGATCACAATTACCCCAGTCGATACTAGAGACATGCAATTCACAGTGGAACGAGTGAAGTCGGCGGGGCATTGGCTTGCCCCGCTCCTGGTTTTTGCCCTAGCCGCTTTTGTCTATAGCCTCTATGGATTAGACGGTAATCTGGGACGCGACCCGGCGATTTTTCTCTATGCCGGGCAAAGGATGGCGGATGGAGTCCCACCCTATGTGAGCATTTTTGACCATAAAGCCCCCCTGGCCTATATCCTTCCCGGTTTGGGAGTAATTATTTCTAGGCTTTGGGGAGGGGATGACATCTACACCGTTCGCCTCTTGTTCTTCACCATGAGCTGCCTGACAGCGGTAGCGGTGTTTCTTCTGGGGAGTAGCATCTTTGAGAGGCATTGGGTTGGCTTCTTTGCTGCCCTAACCTTCCTCGGATTTGAGCCCTTTGCCCAAGGTGCTGGTTCCGGGCCCAAACCGAAAACCCCGGTGGTTTTGTTCGTCACCCTGAATCTGCTTTTTACCAGTCAGAGGAAGTGGTTCTGGGCTGGACTTTTCGGTTCGTTGTCCTTGCTTGTTTGGCAACCCACCGCCATTTTTCCGCTAATAACCTTAGTACTTGCCATACTTCGGCCTCGGCCGGAGCGCAAAGCGGGAATTACCAAAACTTTGCTGGGGATTGTATCGCCAGTGC
>JACPPX010000052.1 GCA_016190785.1 Chloroflexota bacterium | reverse complement strand
GCCCAGGGATGACCGGGCGGGAGGCGGATGCTCTCGCCCGCCAGGTGATCCAGGAGGCGGGACACGGGGAGGCGTTCGGCCACGGGAGCGGCCACGGCATCGGACTGGAGGTCCACGAACCGCCCTGGCTCTCGCCAGCCCGTGGCGACCAGACGCTCGCTCCAGGTATGGTATTCAGCGTTGAGCCGGGCGTTTACCTGCCCGGCTGGGGTGGGGTACGCATCGAGGACCTAGCTCTGGTAGAGGAAGATGGACTGGAGGTTCTCTCCAAGTCCAGTAAAGATCCTTGGCGGAAATGAGCGCTAGGATATGTTTTATTCGGTGCTGGGTAAAGGACGATTGCGATGAGAATGCAGTTACCTCAACTAAGTTTTAATCTGGCAAGCATAAACCGTAGGGAGACCATTGTGGGTATCCTGCTCTTTGTGGCGGGTTTGCTCATCGGTTGGTGGGGCATTGGTTGGTGGCTCCTGCCGGTGGAATACTATGATACCTTTCCCCAGGAGCTACGGCGTGACTACAAAGAGACATATATCGCCATGGCGGTGGATTCATACCATGTCAATCAAGATGCGGCTCTGGCTAAGGAGCGACTTGCTGGATTCGAACCAGGGGAGGTTAAGGCTATTTTGACCGGGCTTATTGCCAAGCGAGAAAGTGAGGGGGATCTGCCTGCCGCCCAGCGGGTACGAAACCTGGCCCAGGCTTTAGGGATCGCTCTCGCCACAGAAACTCCGGGCCCCGGGGAAACGCCCGGAGCGGGAGCAACACCCACGCCCGTCCCATCTGGTGGGCAGGTTCCCTCGTTCTTCAGCACCCTCCTAACTGCAGTCTTGCTCTTTGTGGTCATTTTCCTGGTGGTAGGGGGAAGTGCTCTCTTTATATCGCGCTGGCAAGCAAGCCACAAACGGGAGGGAGGTCCTAAAGCACCTCCCTCCCGAGAGGCTTCGGCAGCATTGGAAAGAGTAGTCACCTGGGCCCCGGCAGCAGAATACGCTTTGGGTCGTTTCTCCACAACTTACAAATTGGGCGATGACGGTTACGACACTTCGTTCAATATTGAAACCCAGGCCGGGGAATTCTACGGAGCCTGCGGGGCAGGTTTCTCCGAGGTCCTGGCCCGTAACCCGGACCGGATCACGGCCTTTGAGGTCTGGCTCTTCGACCGTAGCGATCCCCAGAATGTACAGACATTCACTAAGGTGATAATGAGTGAGCATGCCTATAAGACCCCCGCCCTGCGGGAAAAACTGCGGGGGAGAGGAGAGCCAATTTTGGTCGAGCCCGGCCTGGAGATCAGCATCTCTGGGGTGGGGATGGAACTTTCTGCCAAGGTAGTAGAGTTCACCTATGGCACTGCTCCAGGCCTCCCTCCTAACGCCACCTTTGATCTACTGAGCATGGAGCTTGTTCCCCGGCTCAAGTCAGGCTAATTCGCAGCTTTGTCAACAGGAAGGGAATCGAAGTAAAAGCGGCGGTCAAGAACCGTCGGTTTTATTTCTCAAAGACAAGATTCGCATAGTGATTATCACTACACAACTAGAGCCGGGTATGCTGCTGCAGCGCGAAAGCCGGTTCCGGGCAATGGTTAAGGTGGGGAAAAGGTTGGTTGCCGTCCACGTGTCCAATTCAGGGAGGCTCAGCGAGGTTTTTGTCCCCGGAAGGCTGGCACTCCTTCGACCCCTAGTAAGCCCCCAGCGAACTACGCGTTTCGATCTCCTCCTAGTTCACGGTGAGAACGGCTGGGTCTCCATTGATGCCCGTCTGCCACCGCTTCTCTTAGAAGAAGCCATGCAAGAGAGAAAACTCAATCAATTCCAAAATTATTCGCATATTCAGCGAGAGCCTGGTTATGGGCTGGGGCGGCTGGACCTTAGGCTGTGGGAAGAAGGAAGGCCGGACTTTCTGGTGGAGGCCAAATCGGTGACTTTGGTGCGGGATGGAGTAGCCTACTTCCCGGATGCGCTCACCGCCCGCGGTCGAAGGCATTTGGGGCAACTTGCGAGGGCGGTAGGTGAGGGGAAGCGTGCGGCGATGGTGTTCGTTGTGCAGCGGGAAGATGCGGAAGCCCTGTCTCCCCATCACGAATCAGACCCTCTCTTCGGCCCGGCAGCACTCCAGGCGGCGAGTAAGGGAGTGGAGATTTATGCTTATCGCTGCCGGGTGAATCCCCAGGAGATTCGCATCGCGGAAGAGATACCGGTCCGGCTTTGAACCCCGCTATTTAGTTGCCGATTTGCAGAAGCCCCAGTATTTTGGCATTGACATAATTTTATGCTTGCCAATCGTATTCTTTAGTGTTATAATGTCTTGGTCTTTTGACGCACAGAATCCTGTGAGTCAAAGGCAAACCTATCCAGAAAGGAGGGAGGATAATGGAGTTTGAGGGGTATTGTGTCAAGCAGAAGAAGCGGACCAAGGCCAAGGACGCTCAGGAAGTCACTATGAAGAACGGCCGCAAAGCCCTCAAGGGTGTGTGCTCAGAGTGCGGCACAGTCATGTTCAAGATCCTAGGCACCAAGTAACCTCCCCATAGTCTCGTTACCAAGCTTAGTTCAACCAGGGAGTAAAAAGGACGGCCTGCAATTCGTGAGCAGTGGGCCGTTCGTGCTTAGCATGGCTATTCTTTGTGATTTTCCCCCTTTAGCACCTCCGCATCCTGGAGCCGCTCGATCTTCGGGAGGCTCATGAGGGAGCCCCGTCGGATTGCCTCCTCCCCATAGTGTTCTCGGATCCAATCCAAGGTTTGGCTCAGCCGATCCAGGGGGCGATCGAGGAGGGTTAATTGCTTGGCCAGGGGGTAATCAAGGTTGCTCACGCTGACCCCCACCAGCCGGGCTTTCATCCCCGGTCGCCAGTGGCGGTGTAGGAGCTTCCGGGCTTGCTGGTAGATCTCCTGGTCCGCAGCCATAGGCTGGGCTACGGTCCGGCTGCGGGTGATGGTCACAAAGTCAGGGGTGCGGAGGCGGAGGGTAATGGTGCGGCCCCGCGCCCCATGGAAGCGGAGCTTCCGCCCCACCTTCTCTACCAGGGCCAGGAGCCTTCTTTCCACTTCCCCTGGGTCTTCAAGGTCTTCCTCAAAGGTGTGCTCGTGGCCAATGGATTTGGCCGGGACCTCGGGCACCACCGGGGAGGGGTCGATCCCCCGGCCGTGGAGATAAAGCCCCTGGCCCACTATCCCAAATTCACGTTGCAGAAGAGCTATGTCAATCCGAGTCAGGTCCCCGATAGTTCTGACTCCCCAAGCGGCCAGTTTGGGAAGGATGGCCTCCCCCACCCCCCATAGTTTCTCCACCGGTAGGGGGGCGAGAAAAGCAGCCTCCTGGCTCGAGGGAACGAGAGTTAGGCCTCCGGGCTTATTTTGGCCGCAGGCAGTTTTGGCAATCAACTTGTTCGTGCCCACCCCCAGAGAGGAGGATAAGCTTAGCTCCTGGCGGATGCGTTGCTGGATGGTCTTGGCCATCTCCTCTGGGGGCCCCCATAGCCTCTGGCAGCCGGTGACATCCAAGAAGGCTTCGTCAATAGAGAGTTGCTCTACCAAGGGGGTGTAGTCAAGGAGGAGGTCGATGACCTTCTGGGAAACTCGACCGTATTCGTGGGGGTTGCCGGGGAGGAGGATGGCCTGAGGGCAGAGGCGGAGGGCTTGGGCGGTGGGCATGGCCGACTTAACTCCGTAGACGCGGGCTGGGTAAGAGGCCGAAGCCACTACCCCCCTGCGGCCGGGCCCGCCACCTACAATGATTGGCTTGCCCTTGAGGCTGGGGTCGAGTCGCTCCTCTACCGAGGCGAAGAAGGCGTCTAAGTCGGCGTGGATGATCCAGCGTTGGGCCATTTTATGAATTTGATGTTAGGCTGCTGGGGGAAATTCCCCACTCGAATTATTAGTCTTTTTGAGCACGAAATTGCCTCAGGGAAGCGCAAAATTGGGGAAAATTCCACAGGTTGGAACAGGGCAGAGGGAGTAGCGAGTTAAGCATAGGGATGGATCTAACCATGAGCGATTTCAGAACATCTGTTCTATATTATACTCAGAATTTGAGCTTCTGTCAAGGGGTGGAAAGCTAACAAGAAAAATTGCCAGTTTCCAATTTCCAGTTTCCAGTTGGGTCGGGTATGGAAAACCGACCTACAATTTGTCCCACTCACCCTCGCCCTCTCCCCGACAGGTCGGGGGCGAGGGTGGCCTTCGCCAAGGCTTCGGCGGACCAAGGGGGCGGCTGAGCCAGAGGCCTTCGCATTGCTTCGGCTCTCTAAAGCTGCGGGGATGATCCCGACTGAAGTCGGGACAGGCACCGCTGGTGCGGGTCGTAAAGGGGAAACCGCTCAGGACGGGAGTCGGTTCGCCGGTCTAGGGTGGAGCAGCCGTGGCAAG
>JACPPX010000056.1 GCA_016190785.1 Chloroflexota bacterium | reverse complement strand
TTACCGCAATCACGGTGGGGTATAATTATTATGGGAACTGGACTGGAAATGAAACGCAAAGTAATGGTGACCTTCCCCTCTGGCAGAGGATCGCGGTGAGCACCCCAAATCAGGTGCTATTGACAATTCGCCTCATTTGGAGGCTGTTTAGGGACCGACGGGTACCCTGGACAGTTAAACTCCTCCCCCTTTTCGCCATAGTATACATCTTACTCCTACCCGACTTCATCCCCGACCTGCTTCTGGGATTTGGACAGATTGACGATCTTACCTTTTTGCTGTTAGGCATGAAATTCTTTGTAGACCTCGCCCCCCAAGAGGTAGTAGAAGAACACCGTCGCGCTCTCCTCGCCAAACCCTCGGGGATTAAAGGAGGCTGAAATGGAGAAATCAACCTGGAAAGTCAAAAAGGGGCTGGCTCAAATGCTCAAAGGGGGGGTGATTATGGATGTGGTCACTCCCGAACAGGCTAAGATTGCCGAAGAGGCGGGGGCGGTGGCGGTGATGGCCCTGGAGCGGGTCCCGGCCGACATCCGCGCCCAGGGTGGGGTGGCGCGGATGGCCGACCCGGAGCGGATCCTGCAAATCATGGAAGCGGTGTCTATCCCGGTGATGGCCAAGTGCCGCATAGGCCACTTTGTGGAGGCCCAGATCCTGGAGGCTCTGGGGGCGGATTACATCGATGAAAGCGAGGTCCTCACCCCGGCCGATGAGGAACACCATGTGGAGAAGCACCAGTTCCGGGTGCCCTTTGTCTGCGGCTGCCGCAATCTGGGGGAGGCCCTACGCCGGATCGGCGAAGGAGCGGCTATGATCCGCACCAAAGGAGAAGCCGGAACTGGAGATGTGGTGGAGGCAGTGCGCCACGCTCGCGCCGTCCTGGGGGGGATCAAGAAACTTCAGGCTACTCCGAAAGAAGAACTGATGCACGCCGCCAAGGAGATGGGCGCGCCCTATGAGCTGGTAAAAGAAGTAGCGGAGGATGGCAGACTTCCGGTGGTGAACTTCGCCGCCGGGGGAATCGCCACCCCGGCGGATGCGGCGCTGATGATGCAACTGGGCATGGACGGAGTCTTTGTGGGCAGTGGCATCTTTAAGTCCGAAGACCCGGCCAAGCGAGCCCGGGCAGTCGTCATGGCCACTACTCACTATAACAACCCGGATATCCTGGCCGAGGTCTCCAAGGGCCTGGGAGAGCCGATGCGCGGCCGCCAGGTAAGCCAGATCCCCCCGGAAGAACTCCTCGCTGGACGGGGCTGGTAGGTCGGCAGCGCCGACGGGCATCCCTCTTATCTATGTCCTAATTAGGGCGGACTACGAGAGCTTGGCCTGCAAATTAACCCATGAGCGTTATTGGAGTGTTGGCCCTGCAAGGTGATTTCCAGGAACACAAAGAGGTCCTGGAAAGCTTAGGAGTTGAGGCCCGTGAGGTCCGACTTCCCCAAGACCTGGAAGGATTGGACGGGATGATCATCCCCGGGGGAGAATCGACGACCATCGGGCGGCTGATGGTGGAGTATGGGCTCCGCGAACCTCTCCGCCATATGGCAGGAGAGGGTTTTCCTATCTGGGGGACCTGTGCGGGTATGATCCTCATGGCTAAAGACATTGGCCACGATCAGCTGCTCCTGGGTTGTATGGACCTAGTTGTGGAACGGAATGCCTTTGGACGACAGGTCGACTCGTTTGAAACCGAACTCGAGGTCCCGCAACTGGAGGCCGTCTCCCCTAAAGAAAAGGGGAAGAAAATCCATGCTGTTTTTATCCGCGCTCCACTTATCACCTCAGTAGGCAAAGGCGTAGAAGTCCTGGCCCGCTTGCCAGAAAAAAATGCTCCTCGACATGCAGAGGATCACAATATTGTTGCCGCCCGTCAGGGGAACCTATTGGCCACTGCCTTTCACCCCGAGCTTACGGGGGACCACCGCTTCCACCACTATTTTCTGGACATTGTGCACCAGGCGAAGCGATAAGCCATATGTATCGCACCTTCAGTCTGGCGGATATTCCCCTGCTGGCCAATTTGGCCAAGCAGGGGATCCTCCTCGATTTAGAAGAAAAACTTCTCGGACCAATGAATCCCCTCTGGTCGGCCTTGGCTGGCTTTCTCCTTTTAACCAAACCCCGGATACACACCGAAGTTCTAGATGAATCCCGGGATGGAGAACATTTCCAGGGATTCCTCCAAGGAAGGACCCGGGCCAAAAGCAACGAGGCGGATATTTACTTTCTGGCTCCTCCTTTGGCTCATCCTCATGGCTTATATATCTGGGAGACTCTAATTACCAATTTCTGCCAAACTCAAGGGGAGAAGGGTGCGCAGCGCATCTTCGTCAAGATCCCGGAAGATTTTGAAGAAGCCCTTGATGTTTTCCGCCAAGTAGGCTTCGGGGCCTATGCTCGGCGCCATATATATCGCCGCTCTCTAGAGCCACGAGGAGGAGCCCCTGGACGGACAATATCTTGGCGGCCTCGTCGGGACACAGATTCCTGGGGATTGATGCGCCTTTACTCCACCGTCACCCCCTCGCCGGTGCAAGTTGCCGAGGGATTGGAACGGCAGAAGGAGGGGCCTCCCGCTCCCTGGTTTAGGCCCGCGGGGAGAGAAGAATATGTCGCAGAAAATAAAGAAGAAATTATTGGTTTTTTGAGGATTATCTCTGGCCGAAAGGGGTACTGGATGAAATTCATCCTCCACCCTGATGCCGAGGAGATGGGGCCCGACCTCCTGCATAGCGCCCTAACCCTTCTCGCGGAAGATAGTGGCAAACCGGTTTACTGCGGGGTGCGGGAATACGAGGGGGCACTGAAGAGCTGCATTTCCCACGCCGAGTTCCAAGTCCTCGCTGGAGAGGTGCTCATGGTCAAACACACAACGGTGCGAGCCGGGGCTTCCCAACCAGGTACTCGGTTCCTGGCGGAGAAAAAGGTGGAGCGGGTCACTCCCGCCGGGATGCAGAAGGGTTAAGGAAATGAAACAGGAAATTACCGACGATCTGGATGCCTTGCTCGCTGTTCTCCCTCCCGACCTGGCCCAGGCCATCCGGGAGACGGATGAAAAGGAAAGCCTCTTGGAGATCGTCCTCGACCTGGGGCGCCGCCCCGAGGCCCGTTATCTCCACAAAGAGGCCACCCTGCGGGATACGGAGACGCCGGAGACGGACATAGAATATGTGGTCACTCGAATTGGACATTTTGGGGATGACAACCGGGCGGGGATCGAAAGGACCTTGCACCGCATCTCCGCTATCCGCAACCGCAATGGGAAAGTGGTCGGCCTCTCTCTAAGAGTAGGAAGGGCGGTTTACGGGACTATTGACATCATCCGTGACCTCGTGGAGTCTGGGAAGAGCATAATGCTCCTCGGTCGGCCCGGGGTGGGGAAAACCACCATGCTCCGTGAGGTAGCCCGCGTCCTCGCGGACAAGAAGAGAGTTGTGATCGTGGACACCTCCAATGAGATCGGAGGAGATGGGGACATCCCCCACCCGGCAATTGGCCGGGCACGCCGGATGCAGGTCCGCACCCCCACTATGCAGCACGCGGTGATGATCGAGGCTGTGGAAAACCATATGCCGGAAGTGATCATCATTGATGAAATCGGGACCGAGCTAGAGGCTGCCGCGGCCCGCACCATCGCCGAGCGGGGGGTACAACTAGTGGGCACCGCCCACGGCAACACTTTGGAGAACATTATGCTCAACCCCACCCTGGCCGATCTGGTGGGGGGGATCGGCTCCGTGACTTTGAGCGATGAAGAAGCCAGACGCCGCGGCACCCAAAAATCAATCCTGGAGCGGAAAGCACCCCCCACCTTCGATGTGGTGGTGGAGATCCAAGATCGGGAGCACCTGGCGGTGCACCACGATGTGGCCGCAGCAGTGGATGCCATGCTCCGTGGCCGCTCCCGCCCCGCCGAAGTCCGCTACCGCGACGAGCGGGGGGAGGTTAAAGTTCAGGAGGCCATCCTGGAAAAGGAGTTCCAGGTGGAAAAGCCAGCCGGACCTCACCGCCCAATACGCATTTATCCCTTTGGGGTCAACCGCAACAATCTGGAAAAAGTGGCACGGGGGATGGGGCTGCCCCTGACCGTGACCGAGGAGCTCACCCAGGCGGATCTGCTCTTAACCCTGCGCAACTATTATCGGGGACGGCGTCAGCCCATTGCCAAAGCGGAGGAGATGGGCATCCCCGTCTATGTACTGCGCAGTAATACTTTCCGGCAGATGCAGCAGGGATTGGCTGATATATTTGGGGTAGAACTGCGGGGAGATCCTTTTGCCCAAGCTATGGAAGAAACCCAGGAGGCAATTTCCCGCGTCCTGGCGGGAACCCCGGCGGTGGAATTATCTCCCCAAAACGCCTATATTCGGCGCCGCCAACATGAATTGGCTAAGCAACACAACCTCTATTCCGAAAGTCGAGGAAAAGAACCACGGCGCCGGGTCAGGATCTATCAGGAGGGAGGCTGATCCCCTTGGCTTCCCAGGGACTCTTCTATCTCCTCCGGCGATTGGCCGGATTCCATCCGCTCCACCATTTCATCAAATTCGGGACCCAGATCCTCTCCCATCTCCTGACCCATTTTCTTCATCCAGCGGGCCATGCTCTTGGGATCGTTCTCATCCACATCCCCGAAATTGTGAGGAGCAGGGAGGTCCTCCAGCCGGCTCTCCTCCGAGCGAAGGACAGATACTCGGGAGATTACCCGCACCAGCCGGGAGTGGCCACAATGGGGACAGGCGGGAATAGAGATATCCCCTATCTGGCGCAGGAATGAAGAACGCTTGCCACAATTAAGGCATCGATATTCATAAAGGGGCATCTTTTATACTGAATTATATTCTCCACTCCACTACCATTCAAGAGACAAGGGCATGGAACTTTTGCATGTAGGATTTGGGGGAAGCATAGCCGCCTCCCGGGTGCTGGCCGTCTGCGCCCCCGACTCTTCCCCCATTAAAAGGCTCATCCGCCAAGCCAAAGATGAGGGGAAGATCATCGACTTGACCTATGGGCGGAAAATGAAAACGGTTATCGTCCTGGATACCGGCCACCTGGCCCTGGTCGCCCTCCAGCCGGAGACTATCTCTAGCCGGATTAAGGAGACTGGCCGGATTTCAGGTAAGGGGTAAGCATTAATGGCCGAGAACCAGAACAAAAACCCACTGTTGATTGTCCTCTCCGGCCCATCCGGGGCAGGAAAAGATGCGGTGCGCAACCAACTGCTGGAGTCTGGCTACCCCTTTGAGTTCGTGGTGACCTACACTACCCGCCCTCGCCGACCCCAAGAGAAAGAAGGAGGGGACTACCACTTCATCTCCGAGAAAGAGTACGACCGCATGTTAGCTAAGGGGGGGTTTATGGAACATGCCCATATCCTAGGGTATCGTTATGGCATCCCTCGCCAGCCGGTAAAAGAAAGCCTGGAGCGGGGGCAGGATGTGCTCTTGCGCATCGATATTCAAGGGGCAAAGACGGTAAAGGACCTTGCCCCGCAGGGGGTCTTTATTTTCTTGGCTCCCTCTTCCATGGAGGAACTGGAGGCCCGGCTGCGGCTACGAAAGACTGAGGCCGGGGCCGATTTGGAGCGGAAGATCGCTACCGCCCGCGAGGAAATGAAAGCCTTGCCCATGTTTGACTATGTAGTCATCAATCGTGACGGAGCCTTGGAAGAGGCTGTAGAGAAGGTACTAGCCATCATCCAGGCGGAGAAATGCCGGGTCAACCCGCGGCGGGTGGACCTGTAGTCGCGAGGCCTTTGCCAATGGAGATTGGGGTATGGAGGAGAGGATTCGGCATTCGACCATCGCCGGAAACTGGTATCCTGGCACGGAGGAGACCCTCCGCCGCACGGTCGATGGGCTTCTAGACCTAGCCCAGGCTTCAGCATATGAGGGCCGGGATTTACTGGCCCTTTTTGTCCCCCATGCCGGCTATAACTACTCTGGGGCGGTGGCCGCGCAAGCCTATCGTCTTCTCAAGGGAAGAAGTTTCCCCCGAGTGATCCTCCTTGGCCCTAGCCACTATCGCTATATTGGCCCCTGGGCCACCACTGATTTTACCCATTATCAGACTCCTCTGGGCTTAGTCCCGGTAGATGACAAGTACGCCCAAGAACTGGCCGAGAGGCTGTCAATGCTTAGCCTGCGCGAAAACCAGGAGCATGCTCTGGAAATCCAGCTCCCTTTTTTGCAAAGCCTTCTGCAAGAGTTTTCAGTGGTCCCCATCCTCATTGGTGACCACAGCCTGGGGGCTGCCCAAAAGCTGGCTGAGGCCCTGGCCGAAACAACGGCCGATGAAAACAACTTGCTGATCGCCTCCAGCGATCTTTCTCACTATCACAATGCCCGAACTGCGGAGGGCATGGACCGGCGGCTCCTTTCCCGTTTGCATTCCCTGTATGCTGAAGGATTGGCCGCGGATTTTGAGTCGGGAGAGTGTGAGGCTTGCGGGGCGGGAGCCATCCTCGCCGCCATGCTCTACGCCCGACAACGGGGTGCGGATAGGGCCGAGGTATTAAAGTACGCCCACTCCGGAGAGATTATCGGAGACTACCTGGGGGTAGTGGGCTACGCCGCAGCGGCGGTATTCCTCCCGAAGGGAATCTAGCGAGGTTCGATGAAATATGCAGAAGTGGTAGTCAATGTTCCCCTCCCAACTAAAAGGCTAATACCTGCCGAGCCAGAAGAAGTCGAGGAGGGGTATTCTCCCCTGGGCCCCACCTTTCACTACTCCGTGCCCGAACACCTGGAAGGTATTGCTGCACCCGGGGAGATGGTGCAGGTTCCCTTTGGCCCCCGCACCCTACAGGGTTTTATCCTGGCCCTGCATGATACCTCCCCGGTGGCGGAAACGAGACCCCTGGCCGAGATTTACGACCCACAGCCCCTGCTCCACCCTTCGCACATCTCCCTAGCCCGCTGGCTAAGCCAAAAATACCTAGCCCCTCTCCTGGATTGCCTCCTGCTTATGATCCCTCCCGGTCTGGGGCAAAGAGCCCATACCTGGGTGGAGATAGCCGGAGACTCTCAGCTATCAAACCTTACCCCCGAGGAAGCGGACCTTCTGGAATACCTCCGGCGCAAAGGGCCGGCTCGCCTGGATCTCCTTGCCCGGCACCACCCCAAAAGTGATGTACCCACTGTAGTCGAGCGGCTGGTTCGCAAGGGGCTGGTAGTGAAACGCTCGCGATTGGCCCAACCCCGGGTGCGTCCCAAAAAAGAGCGGACGGTGCGAGTCATCCAAGACCTGGAAGAAGAACTGGATCCGGATCTCATCCGCTCCCCAAAACAAGCTGAGATCCTGGAATACTTACAGGATGCGGGTGAGGTTCCGGTATCCCAAGTCTATGCCGAGGTGGGTGGTTCCTCGGCGGTGCTCGAATCACTGGCCAAAAAGGGGCTTATTGAGTTCTCTACGACAGAGATAATGCGCGACCCCTTGGCCGGCCGCGAGTTTACCCGCGCCCGACCAATCCGCTTCCTCCCCGAACAGGAGGTGGCCTGGAACAGGATAAAAGCAAAGATCGAAGCGGGAGCCTATGGGGTCTTTCTCCTCCACGGAGTAACCGGGAGCGGCAAAACCGAGATCTATTTGCGGGCCATCGAAGAGGTCCTGGCCAGGGGGAAGCAGGCCATCGTCCTCGTCCCGGAGATTGCCCTCACCCCCCAAACTATCCGCCGCTTCGGAGCCCGCTTCCCGGAGCGACTGGCGGTTATGCACAGCCAACTTTCCCTGGGGGAGAGATACGATACCTGGCGGCGAGCAAAGGATGGGGAGATAGATATTGTTATCGGTTCTCGCTCCGCAATATTTGCTCCCCTTCCCCGCTTGGGGCTGATCGTCGTCGATGAGGAGCATGAGTGGTCTTATAAACAGGAGAGGACCCCCCGCTACCATGCCCGGGAGGTGGCGGTGCGGCTGGGGGAACTTACGGATTCCTGTGTCATCCTGGGTAGCGCTACCCCAGATTTGGAATCCTATTATCGGGCCGAGCGCCGAACCTACGAGTTACTCACTTTGCCGCAGCGGATTATGGGGCACCGCCAGGAAATGGAGGCCCAGAGGTCACGAATGCCGGCGGAGCGCTGGGTTGTCAAGGAGGTGGGGGAGGGTTACGAAGCGGTGTATATGGAGATGCCCCCCGTGCAGGTAGTGGATCTCCGTCAAGAACTCAAGGCGGGAAACACCAGCATCTTCAGCCGTTCTCTCCAAAAAGCATTGGGGGAGACCTTACAGGCCCAGGAGCAGGCCATTCTATTCCTCAACCGCCGTGGGGCGGCTACTTTCGTCATCTGCCGCGACTGCGGCTATGTAGCCATCTGCCCCCGCTGCTCCATGCCCCTCACCCTGCACTTAACATCCGAGCACCAACTAGATACATCTCGAGGGGGAGATGAAGTTAGGGCACGGGGGGAATTGGTTTGTCACCACTGCAACTGGAGGGGGCCGGTACCCATCCTCTGCCCCAACTGTGGAAGCCGGCGAATAAGATACTTTGGGCTTGGCACACAGAAGGTGGAAGAAGAGGTAAAGCGCTTCTTCCCCGAGGCCCACACCGTGCGTTGGGATCGGGATACCACCCGCACCAAACAGGCCCATGAAAAAATCTTGAGCCAATTCATCAATCGCGATGCGCAGGTGATGATCGGGACGCAGATGGTGGCCAAAGGGCTGGACCTCCCTCTAGTCACTCTAGTGGGAGTGGTCTCCGCCGATACCGGCCTCTACTTCCCAGACTTCCGCGCCGGGGAGCGGACTTTTCAGCTCCTCACCCAGGTCGCGGGTCGGGCGGGGCGGAGTGTGCTAGGGGGGAAAGTTATAATTCAGACTTATACTCCCCAGCACTATGCGGTACAGGCCGCTAGCCGCCACGACTACGCCGAGTTCTATCGTCAGGAACTGGCTTTCCGCCGCGAACTTGGCTATCCCCCTTTCAAGCGGCTGGTGCGGCTAGTGTATGTCGGGAATTCGGCGAGAGCGGCACAGAACGCGGCGCACAAGATGTATCGCATCTTAGAAAATAAGATTGCCCGGCTGGGGCTGGCGGGGATCAACCTCATCGGCCCAGCCCCCGCCTTCCACTTCCGGTTGCGGGGGAGGCACCGCTGGCAGATTATCATCCGCACCAACGACCCTTACCCCCTCTTGGCCGATCTACCATTGCCCCGCGGCTGGCGGATAGATGTTGATCCGGTGAGCCTGCTTTAATCCTACGCTCTCCGCAGGTTGAGGAAAATTCCGCAGGCTGCGTGAAATTCCCCACACCAATTATTTTTTGAGCAAGAAAGTCCCCGGCCATTTCCGAAAGATTGTCAAAAATTCTATACTGCACGGAATGAAGCAGGGAGAAGGATGTCGGGCAGAGGCGGGCCTTCGCTCGACGCCTAGGCTACGGCACGCAAGGCTGGGCAGGGTAAGAACGTTTGTTCTAGCGAATAGTATACAAGAAAGAGGGGGCCTTTGTCAAGCCCCTCGCAAATTTTAAGGTTGTGCGCAGCCGGAAAACGGGAGGCCGTCCCGATGCACTGAAGCGGGACCTCCCTTACATTGGAGAAAAGAGGTCGGGTATGGAAACCCGACCTACAACTAGCAAGGAAGTCGGCTCGCGAGTTCAGTCGGGAGAGCCGTGGCAAGTGATGTCTAGATCCTTCCCCCGACGGCGTCGGGGTCAGGATGACATACCGGCGGGAGGCCACAGGTGCCTCCCCTACAACCCGAAGCGGCGGGGGGGCCTCCGCCCAAAATCAGAGCTTCGGCTCCCCAAGCAGATCCCGCCCCTACATCTTTCGTCGGCCTTCAGGCCGACGCTACAGTAGGAGGCCATCCCGACTGAAGTCGGGACAGGCATCACTTCATCCTCTTGAAGAGGACCCAGGACCTTTGCCCGGAGCCATGGTCGAGATAGAGTTCGAAAACTTGACCGTCGGCGGTGCGCACGGTGTAATAGTTGCGGTGGCGGCGGCTCCGCTAACCGCGGGCATGGGGGGCATAGGCGGGGGTGCTCCAGTCCTGGCGGAACTCTAGAACCTGGGCAACCTCAAAGCGCTGGCCCTGCCACTCAAAAGATTTGGGGGCTAAATCGCGGGGATCATAATCCACGCGGATGGGCTCAGCGATAAACTCCTCGCTAGTTTCCACAGATCGCATCTATTCCCGCCCCACAGCAGGGTAAAATGATGTCTGATGCTACTTTTTGAGAGCCTGCAAGAATTCTTCTCTGGTAATGTTTGATTCTCTAAGAATCGCTGCGAGCGTGCCGCGCGGCAGGTCTTTAATATGAAGGGGAATAACTGCCCTCTTTTTATCTCGGGGGTGATACAGAATTAAATGGGAACCGGTAGTGTGGTCTTCGACAAATCCCAAATTTTTGTAGGCGCGGACAACCTCGCGAGGTCTGAGAATGGGCAGTCGGGCCATCTAGGGGACTGGCAAATTTACTAAAGCCACAAAGGTATCCCGCTCTCTGGGGACTTCCTCTTTGTGTTTCCTAAGACTGGCGATGTAACCCTTGATTGCATCCTGCACCATTTCCTGGGCTTCTTCCAGGGTCCGACCATAAGTGACACAACCCGGAAGGGAAGGCACCACAACCGTGAACCCTCCTTCCGGTTCCCTATAAAAAATTGCGGTATAGTTTAGAGTTCTTGCTTTCATGTTACCAACCTTTAATCTCTTTTTCTGGGAAGATTCTATCATATTATACCACGATAAACCCCTCGCTAGTTTCCACAGACCTCATCTATCCCAGCCCCTAGCCTCGCTCCTCAGTTAATTGGCGCAGGCCATCCAAAATCTTTTTTGCATCCTGTGGTTTCTTGAAATCGGCTTCAGCAATGAAGGGAATATCGGCCAATTTGGGGTGGGTCAAAAGGGTGTGGAAAACAGTGGGGCCCAAAAGGCCTCCCGGAGGGTTGATGTGGTGGTCGCGGTGGAAGCCGAGTTTGACATCGGTATCGTTGGCGTGGATCAACTTCACCCGCCCCACCCCCACCAGCCGATCCAGGTCGCGGACGGCGGTCTCCACCCCCCAGGGCCGGGCCAGGTCGTATCCCGCGGCATAGAGATGGGCGGTGTCCAGGCAAACCCCTACTTGTTTGCGGTACTCCCCCAGAGCGGAGAGGACCTCCCCCAGAGTATCGAAGGTGTCAGCCATGGCCCCTCCCCCACCTGCTCCTCCTTCCAAGAGGAGGACCACCTCTGGCGGAGCCTTGGCCAGGGTTTGCTCCACCACCCGGCGGATGGTCTGCACCCCCTTTTTGAAACCAGCACCTTGGTGGCTCCCTACATGGACCAC
Organism: Chloroflexota bacterium; assembly: GCA_016190785.1. Lineage (GTDB taxonomy): Bacteria > Chloroflexota > Anaerolineae > UBA7937 > JACPPX01 > JACPPX01. The sequence goes on along the minus strand of JACPPX010000056.1, from coordinate 6,095 downwards.
CAAGTACCCGCCTCCCAGCGCTGCTGCCTTTTTCACCCCGTCCTTGAGGACGGTAACCGACTTTTTGAGCAAGCCTTTATCCGGGGAAGCCATGTTGACCAGATATGGAATGTGCAGGTAGATGGGGCGCAATTTCTTTTCGCTGAGCGCCCAGGCAAACCACTCCACATCCACTGCGTCCCATTTGACAAGTTTCCAGCCGCGGGGAACGCCGGAGAAAATCTGGATGACATCGCACCCGCTCTCTAAGGCCAGGTCAAATGTCGATTTCAAGCCCTGAGCGATGGACAGGTGTAGCCCCAGCCGCATTTACCCTCCTGGGGACTTATGATACAAGAGGCTCATCCTACGCACAAGATTATCCAGATCGACGAGATTCTCGGTGGGCAGATTACTCGGTGGACGAGGCAAGGATGGTATAATCTTGTCGAATGAAATTTCTGGCGGATTCTATGCTTGGCCGCCTGGCGAAGTGGCTGCGCATCCTGGGCTTTGATACCGCATACTCCTCGGCTTGGGATGATGCGGCGGTAGTGAGAACGGCCCGCGCCGAGGGGAGAATGATCCTGACCCGGGATCGAGCAATGGCCCTGCGCCGCGGAATACAGGTATTTTTGGTAAAAAGCGACGAAGTGGAAGAACAAGTGCAAGAGGTTGTCGCCGGGCTGGGACTGTCCACTGCTGATTCCTTCTCCCGCTGCCCGGAGTGCAATGGCATACTCCAAGCGGTGGAAAAGGCTGAGATTCGAGATCTGGTGCCCCCCTATGTTTTCAGCACCCAGCGGAGCTTTCATCGCTGTCCGGATTGCGGACGAATCTACTGGCGGGGCACCCACTTGCAACGCATGCTGGAGAAATTGGAGCTTTTGGAGCAAAGTTTGGCTCAGAACCAGAGGAGAGAATGAGCGAACAGCCACTGATCTTGGTGACCAACGACGACGGGGTGGATTATCCCGGGCTGCGGGCGGCAACGCAGGCGGTTTTGGGGCTGGGAGAAATAATGGTCGTCGCCCCCCAGCGGCAGTACTCGGCGGCGGGGAGGAGCATAAGTGGAGTGGGAGGCCAGGTCCAGGAATCGGCTTGGAGTTTTACCGCCGAGGAGGGAGAGGTGGTAAAGATCCCGGTCTTTGCCATAGACAGTTCTCCGGCCCAAGTGGTTCGTTATGGCGTTGCCTTCTTGGCTAAGCGGAAACCATCCCTGGCCATCTCCGGGATCAACTATGGGGAGAACCTGGCTACGGCGGTCACCGTCTCCGGGACGGTGGGGGCCGCCCTGGAGGCGGCGGCTTTTGGCATCCCCTCTCTCGCGGTCTCTTTAACTATGGAGAAGGAGCATCAATTTCAACCGGACCGGAAGATTGATTTCTCGGCCACCCAGGCCTTCACCCGTCGCTTCGCCAGGTTAATGCTTTCCCAGCAGCCGTTGGAGGGAGTCGACCTTCTCAAAATCGATATTCCCATTGGCGCCACCGCCGGGACTCCTTGGCGGCTGACCCGCCTCTCTCGCCAGCGATACATCTACCCCACTCCCGACGGCCTGGGATACGAGGCCTGGGTAGATTTCAAGAATTTAGAGCCGGACTCTGATATACACGCTCTATTTGTGGAGAAAGTTGTCTCGGTAACCCCTTTGACTCTGGATCTCACCGCCCGAGTCGATTTCGAAAAAATCTCCTCTTTGCTTGAGTTATAGAAGCACTCCGGCATACTCGACTCAAAAATATAAAAGGGTGGATTTGCTATCCACCCCGATTTTTTCCGGATACTGGAATCATCCGCGGGTTATGGCTACCCGTTCGATGCGCGGGCCGTCTAACTCCTTGACCGTGATCCGCAGGTTGTCGTAGCGCATCTCCTCCCCGACTTTGGGGATGCGGCGGAGGTGCCAGAGGATAAATCCGGCGATGGTGTCATACTCCTCCCTCTCCGGCAGGGCCAGAGCCAGTTCGACATTGGCTTCGTCAATCCGCATCTGAGCATCCACCACCACTGTTTTCTCGTCGAGCCTCTCCACCGCCGGGCGCTGCTTCACCAACTCGTCACTGACCCGCCCCACAATCTCCTCTACCAGTTCTTCAAGGGTTACAATCCCGGCCGTCCCTCCGTGCTCATCGATGACGATGGCCATCTGCGCTTGCTTTTTGCGCATCTCGGCAAACAGTTCGCCGATAGGCCTGGTCTCCGGGGTGAATATGGTCTGGCGCACTAGGTCTTTTACCCGCCGCTCACGGCTGGCGGGATCCGCGGCCAAGGCGCGGAGAATGTCCTTCATCACCACATACCCCACAATGTTGTCCAGATTACCAGAGTAAACCGGGAAGCGAGCGTGGCTGTGCTGGGAAAAGAGGCGGAGGAGGTCGTCCACACTAGATTCCTGCTCAATGGCCACGATTTCGGGATGGGGGATCATCACCTCCTGCACACCCCGTTCCCCGAACTCGAAGATCCGGTGGATCATCTCCCTTTCCACCGCCTCCAGGGCCCCTCCTTTTTGGCTCTCGGTGACCAGAAGCCGCAGCTCCTCTACAGAGTGGACCTTTTGGATGCCGGTGGGGGGGCGGAGGCCAAAGAGGCGGAGGACCAGGTTCCCGGTGCCATTTAAAAACCAGATGATGGGGCGGAATAGGTTCTCAAACCACAGGGTGGGCCGCGCTATCCATAGGGCGGTAGCATCCGGGTATTGCAGGGCCACCGACTTGGGGGCCAGTTCCCCCAAAACCACATGTAAGAGGGTGATCAGCCCGAAGGCTACCGCCACAGCCACGCCATGGGTGGCCACCGTGCTCCAGTTGGTGGGCAAGAAGCCAAAGAGCGGCTCGATGAGCCGGGCCAGGGCCGGCTCCCCGATCCACCCCAGCCCCAGGCTGGCTATGGTGATCCCCAGTTGGGTGGCGGCGATGAATCGGTCCGGATCCTGGATTGCCCGCTTAACAAAGGCAGCCATGCGGTTGCCTTGGGAAATAAGTTCTTCTACTCGCGTGCGGCGGATGCTGACCAGGGAAAATTCGGCAGCCACGAAAAAGCCGTTGGCCAGGACCAAGCCGAGAACGGCCAAAAGCCGGAGCAAAACACCAGGCGGGGAATCAATATCCAATATATCTCCTCTGTAGAAATATAAATCAAACCGACTGGGGAATACAACCTATGTTATACTTGGAAAGGATATGGCGAAAACGATAGCCGAAACGCAGAAAGAATCTCCTGAAGAGCGCTCCGAGCGGGTGACCATCGGGCGGGCGGTGGGAAAAGTGATCCTCTTCGGAGAGCACGCCGTGGTCTATGATCGTCCGGCCATCGCCGTCCCGGTGACACAGGTCCAAGCCCAGGCGCGGATTGAGGATGGTGAGGATTCTCTAACCCTGATGGCTAAGGATTTAGGTATAGAGCATCGTTGGGGGGAGCCGGTTCCCAAAGAGATCGAGCCCCTGGTAGCCTTGGTAGAAGCCACTCTGGACAAGTTAAGTATAACCGCCCCTCCTGCTTTACGCATCACCCTCGAATCCACCATCCCCATCGCCCGCGGGCTGGGAAGCGGGGCGGCGGTATCCACTGCCGTGGTGCGGGGGCTGGGGCAACACTTTGGCCATTCTCTCTCCTCCGAGGAGGTTTCCGCCTTAGTCTATGGTGCGGAGCGCTACTACCACGGTACCCCCTCGGGAATAGACAACACGGTTATCGCCTACCAGAAGCCAATCTATTTTGTGAAAGGCAAAGAACCGGTCGTGATCTCACTTGCCCAGCCCCTGGATTTGATTATCGCCGATTCCGGGGTAGCCAGCCCCACTAAGGAAGTGGTACAAGAAGTGAGAACCGGCTGGGAAAAAGATATGGAGAAATATGAGCGAGTATTCGATGGGATAGAAGACCTCACCTCCCAGGCCCGGAAAGCAATGATCAGCGGGTCCCTGCTGCGGGTTGGGGAACTGATGGGGGAAAACCACCAACTCCTGGTCAAATTAGGGGTCTCTTCTCCTCTCCTCGATTCGCTGGTAGAAGCCGCCCGGGGAGCAGGTGCCTGGGGAGCGAAACTCTCCGGCGCCGGGAAAGGGGGGAATGCCGTGGCCTTGATCCGCCCCGGGAGCGAGGAGGCGGTGGCCAAGTCTCTGGAAGGCGCGGGGGCCAAGTCCATCATCTACACCCAAGTGAGTTAAGAAATGCAAACCCCTCGGAAAGCCAGCGCCCGGGCGGGGTCGAACATCGCCTTCCTAAAGTACTGGGGCAACCGCGATGACTCCCTGAACCTCCCCAACAACTCCAGCCTGTCCCTGACCCTGGACGCACTGCAAACTGTGACCAGCGTAGAATTCTCCCCTAATCTCCCCGCAGATGAGGTGATAATCGATGGCCAAGAAGCATCACCCGCGGCCTATTCCCGGGTCACAGCCCACCTCGATTTTCTGCGTTCTCTGGCCAAGACAGATTTCTTTGCCCGGGTAGGGTCACGGAACAATTTCCCCCTGGGAGTGGGACTGGCCGCTTCCGCCTCGGGATTTGCGGCCCTGACCGTGGCCGCAACAAAAGCATTAGGCCTGGAAATTGAGAAGCGGAGGCTGACCCGCCTGGCCCGGCGCGGCTCCGGCTCTGCGGCCCGCTCCATCCTGGGAGGGTATGTGGAGTGGCTGGCCGGGAGCGGGGACGAAGATTCCTATGCCCGCGAGATCTTCCCCAAAGAGCACTGGGAACTTCTGGACATCATCGCCATAGTCTCGACATCAGCCAAGGAAATCTCTTCCCAGGATGGACACCGCTTGGCGGCCACCAGCCCTTTTTATCCCATGCGGCTGCAATCCCTGCCCCAAAACCTCAGCAAGATGAAAGAGGCCATAGAGAGGCAAGATTTGGAAACTCTGGGACCCCTGATAGAGAACGAAGCCCTATCAATGCACTCCATTATGATGACCTCTAAACCTCCCCTTCTCTACTGGCAGCCAGCCACCCTGGCTGTGCTTCGCGAGATACCGGAGTGGCGGAAAGGAGGGATAGAGGGCTATTTCACTCTGGATGCCGGCCCGAATGTCCATGTTTTGACCTTGCCGCAGCAGGCCAATGAGATACGGTCACGATTGGAGAAGTTGCCAGGAGTACAGCAGGTTCTGGTGGCTCAGCCGGGGGAAGGAGCAAAAATCGTCGCGGAGCACCTTTTCTGATGGATCTTATTTTTCTCAAACTAGGGGGGGCAGCCATCACCGACAAAACTCGGCCGGAGACTCCTCGACCTCATGTCATCCGGCGAGCAGCGCAAGAGATAAGGGCTGCTCGGGAGGCCAAAGGATTTCGACTCCTCTTGGGACACGGCAGCGGCTCCTTCGGCCACCCCGTTGCCCAAAAATATAGGGTACACGAGGGAATCGCGGCGGATGGAGATTGGACGGGCTTTGTCGAGACCCAGGCCGCGGCCGCCCGGCTGAACCGGCTGGTAACGGACACAATGCTAGAAATGGGAGTACCGGTTTTCCCCATCCAAGCCTCGGCTTCAGCCCGGTGCCAGGATGGAGAGTTGATTCACCTCGAAGTTTCTCCTATCCGCGAGGCCCTGGCTCAAGGCCTCGTCCCCTTGGTTTACGGCGATGTGGCCTTCGATGAGAAACGAGGCAGCGCTATTGTTTCCACCGAGGCCCTCTTCTCCTACCTCGCACCAATCCTCGAACCCTCTTGGATACTGCTTGCCGGAGATGTGGAGGGTATTTTCTCTGCAAACCCCAAAAGCCAGCCGGGGGCAAGTATCCTTCCCCGGCTTGCACCAAAAGACCTATCTAAAATAGAGAGCGCTTTAAAGAAAGCAGAAGTAAGTGATGTCACCGGAGGGATGGCAGAAAAAGTGAGACGGATGGCCCGCTTGGTAGAGAAGCAACCCGGCTTGCGGGTGCGTTTCTTTAGTGCCCTAGTGCCAGGATTGATCCAGCAAGTCCTCACCGACCCGGAGGCATCCATCGGCACTCTATTGGCTGCTGGTTGAACGCATTGAAGGCTAGAATGGACCAAGGATTGATCACCATCGATGGTTCTTATGGCGAGGGGGGAGGGCAGATCCTGCGCACCGCCCTCGCCCTTTCGGCCATAACCGGAAAGCCTTTCCGCTTGGAGAAAATTCGGGC
>JACPPX010000049.1 GCA_016190785.1 Chloroflexota bacterium | reverse complement strand
TCTTGAGCCTGATGCTGTTAATCGTAGCCCTCTCTTCTCTGGGGTTGCCGGGGCTCAATGGCTTTGTGGGCGAGTTTCTCATCCTCTTGGGCACTTTCCGCGTTTCTCCATTTTTTGCCGCCATCGCAGCAACGGGGGTGGTCCTGGCCGCGGTGTATCTTCTTTCTATGCTCCGCCGGGTAGTTTTTGGGCCGCTAGAGAATCCGGCCAACCAGAACCTGCCCGATGCTTCGCCGCGGGAGGCAGCTATCCTCCTAGCCATCCTGGCCTTGATCTTTTTCATCGGTATCTATCCTCAGCCAATTCTGGAGCGGATGGAGCCAGCGGTGAGCAATTTGGTGACGGAGATGCAGGCCGCGCAAGGCGTGGACTTGGCATTGGGGGAATAAAGTCGCCTCGACGGTCCGAGGAATGGCTATGCCTACTACACAAGAACTCATCGCCATCTCACCGGAGATAATTCTGGCCTTGTGGGCCCTCTCGGTAATGTTTCTGGATCTCCTCATCGCCCAAAGCCGGAAATCTATCCTTGCCTACTGGAGTCTTCTGGGTCTTTTGCTGGCGGGAGGCGCCGAGTTTTCCCTCTGGGGAAGGGAGGAGATCCTTTTCCAGGGTGCTTTTGTTCAGGACAATTTATCTCTGTTCTTAGACTTGGTCCTTCTTTTGGCCACTGGCCTCTCTCTCCTCATGGCCAAGGGTTACATCAAAGACCTAGAGATGGAGCACGGGGAGTACTACACCCTAACCCTCTTCGCTACCCTGGGGGGCATGCTCATGGCCGGGGCGGGGGACCTTTTGATCGTCTTTCTGGGGCTGGAGGTTCTATCTCTCTCTTTATACGTGCTCTCTGGATTCCGGCGGACGGAGCCTATGGCCCAGGAGGCTTCACTGAAATATTTTCTCTTAGGAGCTTTCGCCTCCGGATTCCTTCTCTATGGCATCGCTCTCGTCTTTGGGTCCACGGGGACCACACTCCTGGGGGGAATCGCGGTGGCCATAACCGAGGGTGGGCTTCTCGGGGATCCCCTTCTTCTCTTGGGGCTGGGGCTTCTGGGGGTCGGGCTCTCCTTCAAGGTGGCCCTGGTCCCTTTCCATATGTGGACCCCCGATGTCTATGAGGGAGCTCCCACTCCGGTGGCGGGGTATATGTCAGTGGTGGCCAAGGCGGCCGGTTTCGCCGCCGCGCTCCGTATTTTTCTCAGCGCCTTTTTGCAGTTGGCTGGCGATTGGACCTTGCTCCTCTCCCTGCTCGCGCTACTGACCATGAGTGGAGGGAACATCATTGCCCTGGCCCAATCGAATATGAAGCGGCTCCTTGCTTACTCTTCTATTGCCCATGCGGGATACATCCTTTTGGGAGTCATAGCCCTCAACTCCTGGGGGCTGTCCAGTGTACTTTTTTACCTGGCGGCCTATGGCTTTATGAACCTGGGCGCCTTTGCGGTGATTGTTGCCCTCCGCGATGGGGAGCGGGAATATCTTGCTCTAAACGACTATGCCGGATTGGGCTCGCGCCATCCACTCCTCGCTCTAAGCATGGCCATTTTCATGCTCTCCCTGGCGGGCGTGCCCCCCACCGCAGGTTTTCTGGCCAAATTCTATATCTTCGGGGCCGCGGTGCAGGCCGGTTATGGGTGGCTGGCGATATTAGCCGTGCTTAACAGCGTCCTTGCTGCGTTCTATTATTTGCGAGTAATCGTGATCATGTATATGCGCGAACCAGCAGGGCAAGTCGCCAAAATGACCCATAGCCCGGCATTAGCCTTGGCTATCTTTCTGGCCGTGATCGGAACGGTGCAATTGGGATTGTTTCCGGCGGCGGTGGTGGAGTTGGCCCAGGCCAGCCTTTTCCCATTCCTGGGCTCGTGATATTATCATGAAGTTGAAATAGTAAAATGCGCAGACTAATTTTGCCCCTGACCATCTTGCTTCTCGTCGCCGTAGTCCAAGGCCAGTTATCCTTGGCTCTTCTCGATCCGCGACTGGTGCTCCTAGTCATTACTGGTCTAGCCTTATGGCTCTTTGCGCGGCGGATTTACTATCTGGTGAGGTATATATTTCTCGGCCAGCCGGAAGACCGCATCTCCGGACTTTGGCCGCGGATTAAGGGCGAGATTTTCCATGTTGGAATCCACGGCCGACTCCTGACCTGGCCCTATTCCGGACTGCTTCACTTCTTCATCTTCTGGGCTTTTGTTGTTCTCTTCACCACTATCATTGAGATCTTCGCCGAAGGGTTCTTCCCCGGGCTAGAGATCCCCTTGCTCAGCAATAACATCTATTTGGATCTCCTTCAGGACAGCTTCGCTTTTCTGGGCTTGGTGGGGGTGGGGATGGCCCTCTTCAACCGCATTTTCCTTCGGCCCAAGCGGTTCGAGGGAAGCGATGAGCGAGACGCTTTCACCATCCTTATCCTGATCGCGGGGGTTATCCTCACCCTGCTCCTCACCCGCGGTTTGGATCTGGTAATGGCTGGGGCGGAGTTTACTATCTGGGCTCCCTTCTCCTGGCTGGTCGGCCAATATTTGGCCGGACTCTCTGCCCAAGATCAGACTCTCCTGCGCGCGGCATCCTGGTGGGGACACGTTCTGCTCATCCTCGGCTTTCTAGTCTATCTCCCCCAGAGCAAGCACCTGCACATCATGGCCGCGGCCCCCAATGTTTTCTTTAGGTCGCTTAGGCCCAAAGGGGCCCTGAAAACCATCGACTTGGAGAAGGCAGAGACCTTCGGTGCGGGTAAGATCCAAGATTTCAACTGGCCGCAACTTCTGGATCTCTATTCCTGCACGGAGTGTGGCCGCTGCCAAGCAGTCTGTCCGGCTTACGAGGCCGGGCTGCCCCTCTCCCCCAAACTTCTGATTATGGACCTGCGGGATCACCTCTTGGAAGTGGGGCCTCGCCTTTTGGGAGGAGGGAATGCGGAGGAGCGGCCCATGGTGGGAAGCGTAATCGCCGATGAAACCCTTTGGGCCTGTACTACCTGCCGAGCCTGTATGACGGAATGTCCGGTGCTGATTGAGCACATCGATGAGATTGTGGATATGCGCCGCTATCTCGTTCTCTCCGAGGGGCGGATGCCGAGCACGGTCTCCAACACCTTGCGCAATATTACCTCCCAAGGCAACCCTTGGGGACTCTCCGCCGCGGCACGGGGTGATTGGGCTCAAGATCTCGAGGTACCCATCCTGCAAGAAGGTGACGAGGTGGAGGTTTTGTGGTGGGTGGGGTGCGCTGGCTCGTACGATGCTCGCAACCAGAAAGTGAATAGGGCCATATTGGGGATCCTGCAGAATGCAGGGGTCGACTTCGCCATACTCGGTCCTCATGAGTCGTGCACTGGAGATCCGGCGCGACGGCTGGGAGAGGAATATCTCTTCCAGAACATTGCCCGGGCTAATATCGAAACCCTATCCACCGTGCGCTTTAAAGTGATCCTTACCCAGTGTCCCCACTGCTTCAATACTCTCCAAAACGAGTACTCCGATTTTGGCGGTAACTATAAAGTGTTGCACCACTCCCAGTTCATCGCCGAACTTATTGCTGAAGGGAGGGTGCAGTTGAGCAAGGAATTAGAAGAGACTCTGGCCTTCCACGATCCCTGCTACCTGGGTAGACACAACGACATCTACGACCCACCTCGCCAGTCGCTGGCCGCCATACCGGGAGTGAAAATGATCGAGATGCGCCGCTGCCGGGATAAAGCCCTGTGCTGCGGGGCCGGGGGAGCGCTGATGTGGATGGAATTTCCGGCAGATAAACGGATCAACCGCCACCGCTATCAAGATGCCCTGGAGGCCAACCCCGATGGTTTAGCTACGGCCTGCCCCTATTGCCTCATCCAACTGGATGAGGTCAACAAGGCAGAAGGGGAGCCGATGGTCTTGCAGGATATTGCGGAATGGGTGAAAGTGGCGATGGGTGAGGAGAATGCTGAATCGAAATAGCCTCTTGGCCATTGGCTTCCTCTTCCTGCTGGTCGCCGTCTCCACTGGCGCAGCCCAAGCCCAGGGTGGGGATCTGGAGAAGGAGGCGCGGGAGATCGCCAAAAGCCTCAACTGCCCTGTCTGCCAGGGGCTTACCCTCTACGAATGTCCCCTGCAGGTCTGCGAGGATTGGCGGAACCTTATCCGCCAAAAGCTGTCCGCGGGCGAAACCAGAGAGGAGATCATCCAGTACTTTGTCGACCAATACGGAGAGCAGGTCTTGAACGCTCCCCGGCCACAGGGCTTTAACTGGCTGGTCTGGATCCTGCCCTTCCTGGCCCTAGGGGCCGGAGGGATCTGGGTAGCATTGATCCTCCGCAATCTGGTGAAACGGCGCCAAGAGGCGGCGGAGTCTACTACCGAAGCGGGGCTAGAGGAATATCTGCAACAGGTGGAGAAAGAGTTAGAAGGGTGGAAATAATCTCTCGCATTCGCGGCCAATTTACAGGCTCGACTGTCACCCAACTGATGGTGCTCATCCCCGTCCTCGGGCTCCTGGCCCTTTTGGGCTATGGGTTGATCCAAAAGAGCGCTCCGCCTCTAGTCGGTGCTTCGGCCCCGGACTTTACCCTGCAACTCTTCGATGGGGGGGAGATAACCCTCTCCGAATTGCGGGGCCAGGTGGTGGTTATAAATTTCTGGGCCTCATGGTGCCCACCCTGCCGAGAGGAGGCTCCTATCTTGGAGACGGCGTGGAGATCCTACCGAGATCAGGGTGTGGTTTTTATCGGGGTGGATTGGCTGGATACGGAAGATGCGGCTAGGGCTTATATCCAGGAATTTGGGCTTACTTATCCCCATGGCCCAGATCTGGGCAGCCGCATCGGCCGCGCCTACCGCATCACTGGTGTGCCGGAGACCTTTTTCATCTCCCGTGACGGCCTGGTGGCAGCCCACATTCCCGCCCCCCTGGATGAAGAAACCCTGACCACAAACATCGAGACTCTGCTAGTAACCGGGGAATAGTCAAGCGCTATCGATTCCAAGGGTAGAGAGATGATCCTAGTCGTTGGCGGCACCGGTTTTGTGGGGCGGCACTTGGCCCAGCATCTTGTGGCCCAAGTGGAGCAAGTTAGAGTGCTGGCCCGGCGGCCGCGGTCGGCCATTCCCCCGCAGGCGGAATTTGTCCCCGGCGATGTCACCAAGCCAGAATCCCTAGCCCCGGCGATGGCGGGAGTGAGCGTTATCTATCACTTAGCGACCATCCCCAAGGAAAAGGGCGGGGAGACCTTTGCCGCGGTAAATGTGGATGGAGTGAGAAATACTATTGCTGCTGCCCAGTCTGCAGGGATCAAGCGTTTTATTTATATGAGCGTCATCGGAGCCATGCCTGACCCCCGCTTTCCTTACCTATATTCCAAGTGGCAGGCGGAAGAAGAGGTAAAAAAGAGCGGGTTGGAATGGAGTATCCTCAAGGCGAGCATCATCTTTGGCCCAGGGGATGAGTTTGTACGCAAGTCGGCGCTGACCGTAAAGAATGTCCTGGAGGCGAGTTTCTTGCCCCTTGATGCTCCTCCCTCGATCTGGACTAGACTTTTGGCCTGGGGAAAGTTCATCCCCCTAGTGCCCATCCCCGGCAGCGGCCAGGCCAAGTTCCAGCCGATTTGGGTGGAGGATGTAGCCCATTGTCTTTATCTTCTCAAAAACGAGAAATTTGTTAGCCAGTCTGTTTCCGTTGGTGGCCCGGAGCACGTTACCTATAACCAGCTGGTGGACCTCTCCCAGGAGGCCCTTGGGCTACGGCGAGTTAAATTGCCCATCCCGCCCTTTATCCTCGGCCCTTTGGCGGGGGCTATGCTGGCCCTCGGCCTAAATTTCCCGGTGACCAAGGAACAGGTCGCTCTCCTGGCTAAGGATGACACGACGGATTTGGATGCGGTGCAGCGAAACTTTGGCTTTACGCCGGTTGCTCTGCAAGAGAAAATCGGATATTTGCGGGAAGGAATTTGAACAGCGGAGCAGAGCAGCAAATCCAGTGGGAAGTTGAAGTAAAAGGCCTCAGCAAATACTTTGGCCCCCGACCGGCCCTGCGGGGCATCAATCTCGGTATTGCCCGAGGAGAATTTCTAGCCCTCTTCGGACCCAATGGGGCAGGAAAAACCACCCTGATCCGTATCCTGGCTACCCTTCTCCCTCCCACCGCGGGCACGGCTAAGGTGGCGGGGAAGGACATCCGCCGCGAAGGGGAGGGGATCCGCGGGCTTATCGGCTTTGTCTCCCACCTGCCCCTTCTCTACGATAACCTCACCGCCAGGGAGAACCTGAGCTTTTTCGGAAGGCTGTATTCGGTCCTGGATCTCGAGGCGCGGGGCGATGAGCTGCTGGAGGAAGTGGGGCTCACCCATCGCCAGCATGATCTGGTGCGCACCTACTCCCGGGGGATGCAGCAGCGGCTGGCTTTGGCCCGGGCCCTGCTCCACGATCCGGCGGTCCTCCTTCTGGACGAGCCCTACTCCGGGCTCGACCCCCAGGCAGTGGAGCGGCTGCAAGAGGTCTTAGCCGGTTTGGCCCGGCGCAATAAAACCGTGCTCCTTGCCACCCATAATCTGGAAGAAGGCTTTGAGATCAGCCATCGTCTGGCCATCCTGGCTCAAGGGCGGATTGTCTGGGAAGGGGAGAGGGATGCGCTGGACCGCCAGGAATTGCGGGCTCTCTACCGGCAGTATGCGGGAGCCGGGTGATGATTGGCTTTATCTCCAAAGTGTTCGCCATCCTGGGGAAGGATCTCACCGCCGAGATTCGGTCCCGCGAGATCCTGAGCGGGATGTTTATCTTTGCTCTTTTGGTGATTCTCATCTTCAATTTCGCCTTTGAGTTGCAGAGGGGAGAATTGGCCTCCCTGGCGGCGGGGGTGCTGTGGGTAACCTTTGCTTTTGCCGGGGTCCTCGGTTTGAACCGTTCCTTTGTTCTGGAGAAGGACCGCGGCTCTCTGGAAGGTCTCCTTCTTTCCCCGGTAGATCGGGGGGCAATCTATCTGGCGAAAATGCTGGGGAATCTCATATTTATTTTGGTGACGGAGGCCATACTCGTTCCCCTGTTTGCTTTCGTCTCCAACCTGGCTCTCCCCCTCCTCCCCCTTTTGCCCGTTCTCCTCCTGGGGAGTTTGGGCTTTTCGGCAGTGGGCACGGTTTTTGCGGCTATGGCCACCAGCACCCGCACCCGGGAGATCATGCTCCCTATCCTTCTCTTTCCGGTTGTGGTTCCGGTGGTGATCGCTGCGGTCAAAGCCACGGAGGTTGTTTTCGGGGGACGGGATTTGTCCTCGGTAGCCGACTGGCTTCGCATTTTGATAGCCTTCGATGTAATATTTACGGTAGTTTCTTTCCTCACCTTTGAATATGTGATTAGCGAGTGAAACGATGGCGGAGCGCGGTAATAGGGGAGTAGAGGTTTTGGGGGGGTTGAGCCTGCTGAGCCTGGCCGGGGCTTTGGCCGCCATTTTTCTCTATGCCCCCACCGAACGGGTGATGGGCATCGTCCAGAAGATTTTTTACTTCCATGTCCCCTCCGCCTGGCTGGCTTATCTAGCCTTCTTTATCGTCTTCGTCTCCAGCATCCTTTATTTAGCGGAACGGGCCCGTGGCTTCTCGATTAGCCTGCTGATCAGACTCTTTCCTCCGGCGCGGGCGTCTTTGCGCAGTTGGGTGAAAGCAAGACCCTGGGATCGCTTGGCCCTGTCCGCGGCGGAGATCGGGGTCCTCTTTGCCACATTGGTGCTCATCACCGGTCCCCTCTGGGCCCGGCCGGTGTGGGGTATCTGGTGGACCTGGGACGCGCGGCTGACTACCACCCTTATCCTGTGGTTCATCTATGTCGCATATCTAGTCTTGCGGGCTAACATCGATGATCGAGAACGTCGTGCTCGCTTCTCGGCAGTGCTGGGGATCATTGGGTTTTTGGATGTGCCTCTTGTCCACTTCTCGGTGGAGTGGTGGCGGACCACTCACCCCGGACCCACGGTCATCAACCCCGCGGGGCCATCTCTGCCTCCGGAGATGCTCCAGACGCTGATGCTCTCCATTTTGGCCTTTACCCTGCTGTTTTTCTACATGCTCCTCCATCGCCTGCGTCTGGAGCGGATGCGGGATGAGGTGGAGGAACTGAAGACCGCCCTGGAAGTATCGGGGACTGCCTAGAAAGACAAGACATGGAAGACCTTCTGCGCGAGCTTCTAAAAGAGATCCGCAACTTAGCCTATTTGTTCCCGGCCTTCCTGATCGTCCTCGTCGCCATATTTGCCTACTTCTTCAGTCTCTCCCGCCGCCAGGAAAAACTCCAGGACGAGATCCAGGCCCTGCGCGAGGCTATGTCCCGACAAAAAGAAAAGTAGCCTAGCCTACATATCCTCCTCACTTCTCCCTCTACAATTGATTGCCGAGATGCTGTCTAGTAGTGGATCACAAGCCCTTGCCCGCCGCTCCCGCCTCTTCCCCTGGCTTATGGCCGGAATCGCCCTTGTGGTGGCTCTGGCGGTAATCTCTGTTGGTCCCCGCACCGGAGTCAAAGAAGGGGCGCTCGCTCCGGATTTCACCCTGGAGTCTCTGGACGGTAGCCAGGTATCCCTTGCTGACTTTCGCGGTCGGCCGGTGCTGATTAACTTCTGGGCCACCTGGTGTGGCCCCTGCCGGGTAGAGATGCCATATATCCAGGCTGCCTACGAACGCTATAAAGAGCAAGAGTTTGTGGTCTTGGCGGTGGACATCCAAGAAACAAAGCCCCAGGTCGAAGCCTTTGCTCAGGAATTCTCATTAACCTTCCCCGTGCTCCTGGATGAGACGGGCAAGGTGACGGCGACCTATAAGGTCCTTGGGGTGCCCACCAGCATCTTCGTGGATCGGGCAGGGATAATCTCCTACATTTATCCCGGGGCGATGACCGAGGCGATCCTTGAGGAACAGATCGCCCGCATCTTGTGATGGTCACTCGGGTCGTTCTCTATACCCGGCCGGATTGCCACCTCTGCCAAGAAGTCAAAGCTATCTTGGCAGAGCTGAAGCCAGAGTATAATATAGCGTTGCAAGAGATCGACATTTCCCAGGAGGCCGAGCTGGAGAATAAGTATGGCAACATTATCCCGGTGCTCGATTTTCAAGAGGGAGGAATGCTTTACGGTGCTTTCGGAGAGGATGAGATCCGTGGCGAACTCAAAAAATTGGAGGGGGCATTAGATGGTTGAGGCCCAGGTTACAGGACCGGCCCGCGATTTGGTCGTCCTTTTTGACCGCTTTCTATATTGGCTCAGCCGCCACTGGCTGGCGGTGGTCAATATCGGCGCCGGGGTTTTTGCTGCTCTGCCGGTTTTAGCCCCCATACTTTTGGCCAATGGCTTCACTGGCCCGGCCAATGCCATCTACTCCGCTTATCAGGTGGTGTGCCATCAGATGCCCTCCCGTTCTTTCTTTATTGAGGGCTTTCAGATGGCATATTGCCAACGCAACTTTGCGATCTACACTACTATATTCCTGGGCGGGCTGGCCTATGCTCTCTGGCGAAAGAAGGTTCCCCTCCTTCCCCTCTGGGTCTATGTTATCTTGATCTTGCCGATGGCGATTGATGGCTTCACCCAACTTTTTGGCCTGCGGCTCAGCACCCCCGAACTGCGGGTTTTCACCGGCACCCTCTTCGGGGGAGCCTCGGTGTGGCTGGCCTACCCTTATCTGGATATAGGCTTTGCCGATATCCGGCGGGATGTTGAGCGGCAGTTGACGAAGGTGGGGGTGGTAGCGCCCACGGCTGGTGGGTAACAGTTTGGATCGCGGAGAAAAAGGATATGCCTATTTAGCTGTTTGCCTTGCGAGCAGCGAAAAACGCAGGAAGTCCGGCGTAATAGAGCCGGACTTCCGCAATGTACCCCGGGCCGAGAAGGCTAGTTACTTACTAAGTTACGCCGCAAAACACTTTAAGACCCGAGCCATGTAGAGTGTGAGCGCTCACCCAGCCCACGACCTCGCCCGGGCCGCCGTCTTTGCTATACTCGACCCACCTGTCGCCAGTGGATGACCCAACAAATTGGGAGGCGAAGAAGGTGTCCCCATCAGCGGGAAGAGAGACGGGGTACACATCTGTTTCTACACCGGCTAGGGTCTTAAAGTGGAGGAACCCAGTTGCTCCCCCACCCTGGGCGGTTAGGTGTATATTGAACTCGAAAGGATAAGGGGAAGCGGTAGCCTTGCAGAAGACACTAGTATCGCCCCCACCGGTCCAAAAAAGGGACCAGTCGGATTTGGTGCCGAGTGTCGAGGCTCCCGCCCCTGACCCTAGCACAACGACTAAAGCCACGGCTAGGAGCAATACCACTGCCCCCAGCACCACTACTCTGTTCATTGCTTTCATTTTTCTTCCTCCTTTGCTTGCTCGCCTCTTGGCGAGTGTGCCGCGCCAAATTTTGGGTCTTTGCTGGTCACCTCCTTTCCAAAACAAGTGGGATGTGTCAGAGCGCTCTTATAAAATAGGTCGTGCACCAGAGACAAAAGATACGGCATAAGACCAAAAGTAGTCTTAAAGTACTAGTCAGTAT
>JACPPX010000047.1 GCA_016190785.1 Chloroflexota bacterium | reverse complement strand
TGGGGGTCGAACATATAGATCCCCACCAGAGCCAGGTTGGAAGGGGGATTCTGTGGCTTCTCTATCAGACGGGATACTCGACCATCATACAACTCAGCCACTCCATATTGTTGGGGTTGCTCTACTCCTTTGAGAACGATCTGGCAGTTCCAGTGATTCTCTTGAAACTGCTTAACCAGCCCGGAGATCCCACCCTGGATGACATTGTCCCCCAAAAACATAACAAAGGGCTCCTCCCCCAAAAAGGGGCGGGAGATTTTCACGGCGTGGGCCAGCCCCAGGGGAGCCTCCTGGGGGATATAGGTCACCTTGGCCCCCCAGGCGGAGCCGTCCCCCACCGCGGCCCTTATTACCTCCGCGGTGTCCCCCACCACAATTCCCAGATCCCTAATCCCGGCCTCCACCAGAGCATCCAAGGCTCTGAAGAGCACCGGGCGGTTGGCCACGGGGACGAGTTGCTTAGCACTGGTGTAGGTGATGGGGTAAAGCCGGGTGCCTTTACCGCCGGAGAGAACTAGACCTTTCATCTCGCTTGCCTAGGGTGTGCCACCACTATAATAGCGGTATAGGCCGGGCTCCATCTTGACATTGTTGAGCACCGCCCCGATGAGCCGGGCATTGACTTTGTCCAGGAGCAACTTGGCCCGCTGCGCCTGTTCTCGCTTCGTCACTCCTGCACTCACCACCAATAGCACTCCATCCAATTTGGAGGCCAGGACTGCGGCATCGGTGACGGCGATGACCGGAGGGGCATCAAAAAGAACGAGGTCGGCTCGCTCCTTGAGCATAGCAATCGCCTCCTCCATGCGCCGCGAGCCGAGTAGTTCGGCGGGGTTGGGGGGGAGGGGACCGGAGGGGAGGAGCCAGAGGCCATTCACCCCCGTCTCCAAGATCGGCGGGTTATTGGCCTTGGCTCCTTCCACCAACATGCTGGTCAGCCCGCGGGAGTTATCTTTTGCAAAGATTTCATGCTGGGCCGGCCGCCGAAGGTCGCAATCCACCAGTATTACTTTCTTCTCCGCCTGGGCCAGGGTGACGGCCAGGTTGGCCAAGATCGTGCTTTTCCCTTCCTCGGGGGCGGCAGAGGTCACCAGCATAGTCCGCAAAGGGCGGTCCAGACTGGCGAACTCCAGATTAGTGCGCAGGGTGCGGTAGGCCTCGCTTACCGGGCTGCGGGTATCGGTGATGGTGATCAAGCCTTTTGCTTGGGCCATTTTTCTCCCATCGAGTTCTGATTATAGCATCCGATATAAATCCCTGGCAATTTAACGGCGCGAGGAGCCGGTGGGGATGGCTCCCAGGGCGGGGACCTCCAGTTGCCGCTCCACATCGGGCACGCTGCGCAGGAGGTCCGCTTCCAGATATTCGCGGATGAAGGCCAGAAGTATTCCCAAAAAGAGACCAGTCAACCCCCCCGCCAGAGCCAGGGTGCGGGTGCTGGGCCAATGTAACCAGTAGCGGTCGGCGGGGACCAGCACGCTGATCTCGATCCTTTCCAGGGGGTCAATGCTCAGGGAACGCTGGGCGTGGTAATCCACAAAGATATTGGCGAAGGAGTTGGCTACCTGTTTGGCTATTTCTCCATCATTTGGGAAGTCAGCATCGATGATTATGAGGAAGTCCTCGGGCACCGGGTCCACCGTCACCTGTTTCAAGAGTTGGCGGGGGGTCATTTCCAGGGGGACCTGCTCCAGGACCTGCTGGGCAATCCCCGTGGTTTTGACTTGCAGGGCAAACTGGTTGAGGAGTTGGTTGGCGGTGAGGATGACATTGTAGTTAAACACTGCAGGTTTGACCTGGAGCGAGGCCTCGGCGCGGTAGATGGGGGTCTGGGTCTCGGAAAAAAGTACCGCCAGGGCGGTGGTTAGAAGAAAGGTGGCGAGAATGATGCGGATGTGTTTGCGCAGCACTTGAAAATAATCACCCAGTTCCATAGGTTAACTCCGGGGGATGCCTCCTAGTACCGAAACTCCCAGGGAGCGTTCTACCTCTTGGGGGGTGTTTATGGCTCCCCCGCTAATAAATTCCAAAGCGAAAGCGATGATTGCCCCCAGGACCAGCCCGAAGAAGACTCCGGAGAGACCGAGGATGTACATCTTCGGCCAGAGGAGTTCCCCAGGCTCGGCCGGCTCCAGGATTTCGATCCCCACCCGCACCTGGCGGTCCTGCTCCAGGCTGCGGGCATTGTGCTCCTCCACGAAGTTCTGGGCCAGAGCATTGGCTATCTGCTGTGAGACACCAGAGTCGGGGTGGTCAACGCTTATTTCCAAAAGGAATTCCTCGGGGCGGGCCGCAGCGGTGACCATAGCCAAAAAATCCTCAACTGGAATATCCAGCTCTTCCTCAGCGACGATCTCCTGCGCCCGAGCCGGGGTCTCGATCTGCAGGGCGAATTGGCGGAGGAGTTGCTCCGCGGCCAGGGTCAGGCCGTAATCCGGGCGGGCGGGGATGACCTGCAGCAGAGTAGTGGAACGGTAGACCGGGAGCTGGGCGTTACCCCACAGCATGGCGCTCAGCGGGGTCAAGAGGGCCAGAAAAAGGATGGCTCCCACCCGACGGCGCAATATTTGAAAAATATCTCTGAACCCCATAGTTATTTCGATTCTAGCACAACCCCCTGGATACCGCCTCTAATGGGGGGGAAGAAAACCTATTACCCGCAGCCCTAGTTCCTCCACCTCTTGGGCGGTATAGAGCCGGTGGTCGAAATATTGGAGGAGAAGGGCCAAACCGATCCCGGCCAAGAGCCCCAGTCCGGCGCGGATTAGGGGGTCGAGTTGCTCCCGCAGGGAGGGGCCCACCGCAACCGGAGCCCAGCCGGGTAGACCGGGGCCATCGATGACATAAATCTGGGCGCCGCCAGCCCCCAATTGGGCGAAGTATTTAGATCCTTCTTGTTCCAGAGCATCTCGGGCCGCCTGAGCAATGGGGGCGATTTCTTCGGGTTGGGGCCAGGTAATGACGATGGAGAGGATGCGGTGCTGTTTCTGGGCTACGGTATATCCCTGCAGGACCCCGGGGTCGATGGTTATCCCCTGGCTGGCCACTCTCTGGCTCACACCTTGGGCAAAGGCCTGGCTCTTCACCACCTCGCTGAAGTCATCGGCTAGGTACTCCGAAGCCAGGGCTAGGTTATAGAGGTCCTCGGCGGTGAGTTCCCCGGAGGGTGGGGCGAAGCCCACCGTCAGGCGCATGGTAGCCTGCCAGAGTTCGGTGCTCGGATTTTTGAATACCAAGGCCGAGCCTAGAGTGATGAGCGGCAAAAAGACCACCATCCACCAGCGGCGGTAGAGAATAGTCAAGAATTCACGAAAATCCATCAATTATTTCCTGTGTCATCCCCGAAGCGGCTCAGCCGCCCTTGCTCTGCCACTCCTGCCACTTTTCTTGCACGAAGGATTGTAGTCGATTTTGGAAAACTTGCTTGCTGAACCGCTGGGCATTGGCGCGGAGTGCGGCTGGGTCGAAGCTCATGCCCTGAAAGCGTTGCAAAGCCTCGATGAGCGATCGTTGGTTTGGCTCTGTAAATAACACTCCTGTTTCTCCCTCGATGACCGTCTCCCTAGCACCACCCCCGGCATAGGCAATTACCGGCCGCCCTGCGGCCTGGGCCTCCAGTGGAGCCAGACCAAAATCCTCCTCCCCGGGAAAAATCAAAGCCCGCGCCCGACTTAAATAATGGGCTACCTGGCCGTTAGGGAGATTGCCCAGGAATTGCACCGTTGGTCCCGCCATCTTCTCCAGTCTTGCTCGATCCCGCCCCTCGCCGATGACCAGTAGTGGTCTTTTGGTGCGATTGAAGGCCGCAATGGCCAAATCTATGCGTTTATAAGGCACCAGGCGAGATAGGATCAAAAAGTAATCCTCGGGTTCATTGGTATCTAGGCTAAATCGCTCCACGTCCACCGGGGGATAGATAATTACTGAATCGCGATTGTAGAAACGCTTGATCCGCTGCTGCACCGTTTTGGAGATGGCCAGGAACTCGCCCACCCGCTGCGCGGCGGCATAGTCCCATCCCTTGAGCAGCGAGATAAAGAGCGGCAACATGGCGCGGGCCACCCTCCCGATCCGCTCCTCCCGCACATAATCAGCATAATTCCAGATGTAGCGGGTTGGGGTCAGGCAGTAGCAGATGTGCAAAGTGCGCGGCCCAGTTTTTACCCCGTGGCAGAATCCACTCTTGTTGCTGATAACCAAGTCATAGTCGGAAAGGTCGAGTCGGGAGAAAGCGAGGGGATATAAGGGTAAATAGGGCTGGTGGCGGCGGTGGATTTCGGGCAGGCGGTCCATAAAGGTGGCACGGATATCCCACTCCTGCCAGGATTGGGGCATAGCCTCCGGCCGGTATATGGAGGTGTAAATAGGGGCCAGGGGATAAATCTCGTGCAGAGCGGCCAGGACCTGCTCTGCTCCGCCGTATTGGTTTAGCCAATCATGGACAAAAGCGATTTTCATATGACAACTAGACAGTATAGCGGAAAAGGATGGGGGCAACAACATCCCCTCACCCTATCCCTCTCCCTCGATGGGGAGAGGGAATGGCGGGAGGATGGTATAATGCGCTAGGAGAGGAGGCGGAGGGGGAGGCTTTTGCTGTTTTGGGCGGCGGTGATAGTTGGCTGCGCATCGGCGCCCTCCCACCCCCCACTCCCACCCGCACCCCCTCGTCCCACCTTCACTGCTATTCCAACCGAGATTCCTACAGCCACTCCAACCAAAGAACCGACTCCTCCGCCCAAACTCGAACTGCCGGCGCGGATAACCCCGGAGATCCGGTGCTCCTGATTGCTACACTTTAGGGCTCGTTCTGGCTTGTAGTTTAACATCTGCCAACCTATTTCTTGACATATTCATTAGGGATTAGTATCATTATTGTAGTAAATTTCTTGACAATTGGAGGACGGATTATGGAGGAATTGCTTCGCACCCATTTTGTGGGCACGAACGAGTTGCGGAAGCATCTAACAGAGTTGCTGCATAATCTCCGCAAAGAAGGGGAGGAACTGGTGGTCACCAAGCAGGGCAAACCTGTGGCGGTGATCCTGGATGTAGAGAAATACTTGGAGATCCAGGAGACCCTGCGTGAATTCTCTGACCCGGCCTACCTGGCCGAACTTCTGGAAGCGAAGAAGGAATTTGCCGAAGGCAAAGGGATAGCGGCGGAAAAGGTATATGAGGAGAAGGGGCTCTAGCCGGGAGAATGTACCGCATTCTATTTTCCCGCCGCGCCCACAAATCCTTTATGCGCCTAGCCCAAGAAGATGCCCGCCGCATCCAAAAAGTGCTGGACACACTGGCCCAGAATCCCCGTACCCCGGGCACTATTAGGCTTAAGAATGCTCCGGTTGCTGACTACCGCTACCGGGTGGGTGATTACCGTCTCCTCTTTGAGATTGATGATGAGAAACACTTGCTTCTCCTTTACGACAACGCCCGGCGTGGGGAACGCACCTACAAGCGGCAATAGAAAAACTGACTGGTCCAACACCCCATGCACTTCGTATAACCCTCAGTAACCAGGGGAGGTCCCGATTAAGTGCATCGGGATGGCCTCCCGAAAAAACAGGGGGGGACAAGTCCCGCCCCTACAGATTGATATGGGGTAGAAATGTGGGCACCTAACATTGTCCATAACTGTATGGCGGTGAAGCCGGGGGAGCGGGTGCTGCTTATGACTGATGAGCCCCTGGCCGCGCTGATTATAGAACCACTGCGCGAGGAGTGCCTCAAGGCCGGGGCTTCTCAGTTCTGGGTATATCTCATGCCCGATGCCTCCCGTCCCATTGCCCATTATCCTCCTGCCCTGCATAAGTTAATCCAAGAGGTAGAAGTGGTCATCGGGCTGCGGGCCAAGACCTTCCCCGAAGTGGAGGGGGCGGCTTATCTGGAGTTAGCCAAGAGTTTCCACCAGGGGAAGGCTCGCTGGGGCTCCGGGGGGAAGATTGACCAGGATGTGCTGAAGACAGAACTTGAGGCTGATTTTTACGCCATCGCCCAACTTACGGATAAATTGGTCAAACGACTGCAGGGCAAGAAAAATGTGCACCTCACCACCCCCCTGGGCACTGACCTGCAATTCTCTATCGAGGGCCGCCAGGTGCAAGCCGACACCGGGCTGATCCACACTCCGGGGGAGTATGGCAATCTGCCGGGGGGAGAGGCATTTTGCGCTCCTTTAGAAGACAGTGCCAACGGGATACTGGTCATCGACAAGACATTGCCCAAAGGCCTGCTCTCCGCCCTGGTGCGGGTGGTATTTAAGGAGGGGCATGCGGTAGAGATAAGCGGCGGGGAGGATGCAGAGTGGCTGCAGCATAGGATTGAAGTTGCTAAGCAAAAGCCTTTCGGGGAGATGGCGGATGTGATTGGGGAGTTGGGGATTGGAACCAATCCCCAGGCCAAACTGCGGGGGAAGGTGGTCACCGATGAGAAGGTGATGGGAACGGTGCACGTCGCCATTGGCAACAACTACGACCATCCCATCGGCGGGGTGAATCGCGCCGCACTGCATGTGGATGGGGTGGTGGGAGAACCGACGCTAGTGGTGGATGGGGAAGTGCTGATCGAGCGGGGGAAGTATCTTGTGGATTAAGCTCTCAATGGGCCAATGTGCTGGCAAGGAGTTCTGCCCCCCGGATTTCAAATCCAGGGCCAGATTTTAACTCCCCCCTCATCCCACCCTTCTCGCACTGAGGAAGGAGGGATTTTAGTATGCCCCCCGGCCGGTGAGAACGGTGGGGATAGTCAAAAGCAGGATTTTGAGGTCCATCCACAACGACCAGTTTTCGATGTAGTAGAGATCTAGCATCACCATCTCATCGAAGGATAAGTCGCTGCGGCCCATCACCTGCCACAGCCCGGTAAGTCCCGGCGGGACCTCCCAACGCTTCTTATGCCACTCCTCGTACTTCTCCACTTCCTGGGGAAGGCCGGGGCGGGGGCCAACCAGGCTCATCTCCCCACGGAGCACATTCCAGAGTTGGGGGAACTCATCCAGACTGGTGCGCCTTAGAAACCTTCCCACCCGGGTGATGCGAGGGTCGTCCCTCATTTTGAAGTAGATCCCCTGGGCTTGGTTAAGGTCGACAAGGTAGGCAAGCTCTTCCTGGGCCCCCGGTTTCATAGAACGGAATTTATAGAGAGTGAAGGGTTGACCATCCCGTCCGATCCTCCTCTGGCGGAAAAGGACTGGTCCTGGCGATTCAAGCTTGATGGCCAGGGCGATGAGCCCGGCAACGGGCAGGAGGATCACCAGGCCCAGGGTGGCCACTATGAAATCGAGGGCTCGCTTCAAAGTTAGGTTCCATCCGCTTATGGAAACCTCCCTCACCCCTAAGAGGGGCAACCCCCCAATTTCTTCGACTTTCACCCGGGCCAGACTCATCTCGAAGAGATCGGGGAGGATGCGCACCCGCACCCCAGCCTCTTGGCACTGGGCGATAATGGAGAGGATGCGTTCATGAGGGTCGGCGGGAAGGGTAATGAAAACTTGGCCGATGCCCTCTTCTTTTAGCACCCGTCCCAGATCCGAGATCCGACCTAGGGGTGGGAAGCGGCCAAGTGGTACTTGGGAGTTCTGGTCATCATCTAGAAATCCAATCACTTGGTAACCCAGACCGGGTTGGGCGAGGAGACTCTGCATCAAAGCCCTTCCTTTTTCTCCGGCGCCGACAACCAGTATCCGCTCTACCCCGATACCGCGGGCCCGTAGCCGCCATTGTATGGCTCGCCCCAGGAGGCGGCTGGTACTGAGGATGATGGTGGTGATGATGATGGTGAATACCAAGAAAAGTCGGGAGTAGAAAAGGGGGCGGTAGATAAAAGCGATGACGATCCACACCGCTACCCCACCCAAGGTTCCTAGGGCAATGGTATAGACCTCATCCAGCCAGGTGGCAGAGCGAGGGAGAGAATAAAGCCCTTCCAGCCGGTAGACAAGAAGGAGGACAACAGTCAGGGCTACAAATACGGGGATGTATTCGCCGAGGGGGACAAAGTTCTCCGGGGCCACAGCGCGGAGCCACTGCAGTTCGTAGCGTCCGTAGTAAGCAATATAGAAAGAAAGGTTGAGGAGCAAGATGTCCAACAGCATCCAGAATAGGGTGCGGAAACGCCTAAGCCGGCGGTACATTTTCAATTCCGCGATATACTCTCGTACACAGCTAAGGTTTCTCTTGCGGTTCTTTCCCAGCTGAATTTCCGGGCCTGCTCTTTCCCCTTGGCCTGCATCTCCTCTCGCAGATCTCGGTCTTTGAGTACCCGGGCCATAGCCATGGCCAATTCTCCACTATTTTGGGAATCCACGCTGATCCCGGCCTCACCCACTACTTCGGGGAGGGAGGAGGAACGGGAGACGATTACCGGAGAACCGGAGGCCATGGCCTCCAAGGGAGGAAGGCCAAACCCCTCATAAAGCGAGGGGTAGACAAAGAGATCCGCTGCCCGGTACCAGAGGGGGAGCTCCGCAGAAGGAATATATCCGGGAAAGAGCACCTTTCCCTGCAACCCTAGTTGTTCTACTTGATGATAGACCTCCTCTGCCCCCCAGCCCGGGGCCCCGGCAATGACCAGGATGTGGGGTAGACCGTTTCGTTTTAGTTGGGCATAGGCGGCGAGGAGGGTGGGCAAATTTTTGCGGGGTTCGATGGTCCCGATGTTGAGGATCATTCTCTGCGGCAGGTTTCGCTCGCGGCGGAGGCGTTCGATCTCCTCTTCTCTTCTATCAGCGTAGAATTCATCATCCGCCCCCAGGTAAACCACGGCCACTTTTTCCGGAGGAATTCCCCACAACTTACTCAGGTCGTCTTTCGTGCTTTGGGAGATGGCGATGATCTTTTTGGCCCTTTGGGCGGATATTTTAGCCATGGTGCTTAGGTAAAGGCGGCGCCAGGGTTTGTGGGCCTGGGGAAAAAGGACAAAGCCTAGGTCGAAAATTGTGATCGCTCCCGGGATGGAGCTCATGAGAGGCAGGACAAACCCCAGGCCGTGTTGAACCTCGATACCATCGCTTTTGAGATGTAAGGGCAAGAAGGACTGCTCCCATATGATACGGGTCAGAGGGTTGCGGGTAGGGAAGCGGTTGAGCCGAAAACTTATTCCCGGCAAAAGACGCGGAGCATTAGCCTCCCCGGTATAAGCGATGAATTGATGCCCAGTTCCGGCGGCAGAAGGCAGGTATTTGAGGAGGTGATATATGTACCAGTTGACTCCGGTGCCCCGATAGTCTTGGGAGAGGGAAAGAAGCTGGGCATTTAAGCCTATGCGCATGTCACATTCTCATTATACTACAACAGCTCGCGATATATGCGATAGGTCTCCGCGGCGATATGGGCCTGGGTATAGTGGGCAAATACCCTGGCATTCCCCGCTTCGACCAATCGCCTCCGCAACTGGCTATCATCTCGGATGCTTTGCAGAGCATCTCGAAGCGCTTGGACATCTTCCTCGGGGAAGATTAGCCCGGCATCGGCGATGACATTGGGGATTTCCCCGCAGGTGGAGCCAATGACTGGCA
>JACPPX010000050.1 GCA_016190785.1 Chloroflexota bacterium | reverse complement strand
GGCCATGCGCGGGGTGGCCCTGGCCAACCGGAGCCGAGGCAAACACATCATCACCTCCGCGGTGGAACATAAAGCCGTGCTCAACACCGCCCACCAATTGGAGCATGACTTCGGCTTCGATGTGACTTACCTATCGGTCGGCCAATATGGCATGGTCGATCCAAGCGATGTGCAGGCGGCCATCACTCCCCAAACCGTCCTGATCAGCATCATCTATGCTCAGAACGAAGTGGGGACGATACAGCCCCTCGCCGAGATTTCGAGAATTGCCCACGAGCACGGCATCCCCTTCCACACCGATGCCGTCCAGGCCCCCGGCCATTTACCGCTGGATGTGCAAGAGCTAGGCATGAATCTTGTATCGCTCTCCGCTCACAAATTCTTCGGCCCCAAGGGTGTGGGGCTGCTCTATGTCCGGCAGGGCATCGAGTTTCTGCCGATGCAGACCGGGGGCAGCCAGGAGGAGAACCGCCGCGCCGGGACGGAGAATGTACCGGGGATTGTGGGGATGGCCAAGGCTTTAGAAATCGCCACCAAAAATCGGGAGGAGGATACTCAGCGGATTATCCCCCTCCGCGACCGCTTGATCTCGGGAGTTCTGGAAAATATCGAGGGGGCGTACTTGACCGGCCACCCCCAGGAGCGGCTGCCCAATAATGCCTCTTTTGTGTTCAGCGGGATTACCGGAGAAGGACTGCTCCTGGGGCTGGATTTGGAGGGGATCGCCGCCTCCAGCGGCTCGGCCTGCACCTCCGGGTCGCTGGAGCCCTCGCCAGTGCTATTGGCAATGGGTCTCGAACCGGAGTTGGCGGTGGGCTCATTGCGGCTGACTCTTGGACCCGAAAATACGGAAGAAGAGGTGGAGCAGGTTCTTTCCGTCCTACCCGAGATGGTAGAAAAGTTGCGGGGGGCGAGAGTAGCCTACTCTCCTCTCTCCGCAGAAAAGGCAAAATAGCAGGATCACTCGGCAACCAAGAGCAACTGATAAAGATAACCCCACAGTTTTGCTATTTCCCCAAGTAAAGTCCACAGGTCGCCGGCAGCCCGGGGAACGACGTGCTGGAATAAGTCGGTCTCCGTGTACTGGGCGGAGGGGAGGCTGACTGCCAAGCGCCGCGATTCCCCCACCGGGATATAAGGATCTCCGCGATCGTGGAGGATAAATAGCGGGGCCTGGAGTTTATCTAGGCCATAGCGCGGGGAAATCTCTTTGAATTCTCGCCGCATCCCTTCCGGCAGTTGGGCGAAAAGTGCGGGGAATAGCTCCGGGTCCCGGTTCCTCACCAGTTCGTAGACCGCCTGTCCCTGGGGGGTGAGCCGACTAAGATCTGCCGCCTGGCCCTGGTACCAATCCCGGTAGATGAGGTCGTAATCCTCTTTCGATTCCAAACTGTTTAGCAGAACCAACTGCACAAAGGCGGTCATCTCCGGATGTGGTTCCCAGGGAACCCGCTCCCCATTCTCCTCTGCAGTGTGGGTAGTCACCGCCAGGAGGAGATCGTAAGCATCGTAGTATCCCCCGAAAAAATTTACAAAGGATACTCGCTCCGAGATCCTATCATCTCCCGCGGCCACGAAGGATAAAGAGGCCCCCAGGCTGAATCCCCCATAACCTATCTTATCCCGACGCACATAAGGCTGGCCCTCCAGATACCGGAAAGCGTCCACCAGGTCCTGGATATAGCTAGTTTTCAGTCGATACTCGCTTACTCCTTCCGAATAGGGAAACATTACCACGAACCCGGCCCGGGCCAAGTCATCCACCAAGGATCGAAGCCGGGGGTCCAGGAGATCGGGGTTCAAGCCGAAGAAAACAATTACCGCCGGATGGTCCCCTGAATCGCCAGGGCGAGAGATGAAGGCCCGGGTTGTACCCTCCGCCGTGGGATAGAAGATTTCCTCTATTATGGGCTGGGCGGTGAAAAGCCGGAGAGGGCGCAGGGGAAAATCGGGAAAGAGATTGGGGAGGAGGAGAAAAGCCTTGCTCGCCGCCCGCCCCGAGGAGGTCAGGCCGCACAGCCCCAGCCAGATAAGCAAAAGCCCCCCGAGCAAAAGGGGGACCTGTCTTTTTAAGAGCATTACTTCACATCCCTAAAGTCGGCTTGGTGACCATCAGGAAAACGATAGCTACGATCAAGATAGCAGTGATTATGCCCAGTGCCGTCCCCCGGCGAGCTAGCCCAAGGTACTCCGGGGATTGCGGGCCGTAGGTTTCCAACAGCTCTATCTGCCGCCGCAAGGTGGGGGTGTAGCCCGCTAATCCAATAGTGGCTACTGCGCCATAGAGGATCAAGGATAGCAGGATCCAGGGAGTGGTGAGCGATAATCCCCCGACCCAAACCATGGCCAAGCCTGTGATGAGCAGCAGGATATAAGCCGGGTTGGCCACTCGGTCATCAACAAATTTTAACCCCCGCAGGACAAAGGGAAGGTTTTGCGGATTGCGCGCCGCCTGCCTTATCCACAGGCCATAGGTGATATTAGCCCCGACGGCAATCATGGCCAATAAAACATGCAGCCACTTAAGGAGTGAGTAGAGCATAAATCGCCGAGTCCTATTATCGGCGCTTCCCCGGCCCTTCCTCCGGACCATAAGGTAGAGGTATATACTGCACCGAGGGGCGGCGGCCACCGGCCTGGGGGAAGAGGTCCATTAACTCGTAAATCTCCGACGGCAAGCCAGTGGTAATCGGCAGGCCAAAGTTTTTGGCCTCTTCGGCACTGATGGGGTAATCGTGGGTCCACTGCCCGGAGGCCAGTTGGTTGGTGATCTCCTCCGCCTTCTCCGCCTCCATCCCGTTAGCCCGCAAGAGGGCAATCACCGAAGTGGCCACTTGGCGCTGGGCCTTCTGGGCGATGTCGGCGCGGATCAAGGTCTCGTCCTTGATCTCGGCGATCGGTTTTTTCTCAATCGCGGTCAGAATAGAAGCTGCGGGGTACTCTCCAATCTGGGGGTCCACCGGCCCGAGCACGGCGTTCTCATCCATCATGATTTTATCTGCGGCCAAGGCGACAAAGGTTCCCCCGGACATAGCATAGTGGGGGATGAAAACGGTCACCGGGGCTTTGTGCCGCACTAGAGCAAAAGCGATCTGCTCCGCGGCCAGGACCAGTCCTCCCGGGGTATGGAGCACAATATCGATGGGCAGATCATCGGGGGTGAAGCGGATGGCGCGCAGAATCTGCTCCGAATCCTCGATATCGATATAGCGGGAGAAGGCGATCCCCAGGAAACTTAGCGCCTCTTGGCGGTGGATAAGGGTGATCAGCCGCGACTTCCTTCTGCGTTCAATGCGCCGGATCAGGCCATTGCGCTGGTTGGCGATGATCCAGCGATTCAGGGCGGGGATAAAGGTGAAGATAATCAGGAAGAGCCAGAAAAGGCTGAAGAGGTCAATCTGCGGCATTTAATCTCCTTAATTCCCATTGTAGCGCATTCCGCAAGACCGAGTCAAGCCTGAGGCATATAGTCCAAAAGTCCCGTTGACAAAAATCAGCATTAGAGGTTTAGTTATGTTTTGCCAAATATGCAAAAGTATAACGGCTGGCTCTTATTTTTCATTTCTTTACTCTTCCTGGCCAGCAGTGCGGCCCAAGCCGGGAATTTATCTCCCCGCCCTGCACACCAGGAATTCGTTCCCGGGGAGATAATCGTCCAGTTCAAGGCCGCGGCCCTGACCGGTACTTTGGCTGCCGGAGTTCTTGCCACCGGCCTACCCTCGGTTGATGCTCTGAGCCGCCAGTTCCGCGCCCGAGGCATATTCCCTCTCTTTCCCAATGTGTCACCGGGAGATAGCGAAGGGCTGGGTCGGATCTACATCATCCGCCTCCCTGCCCGCGCCGATGTCCTGGCCGCAGTGGCCCAATATGCCTCTGACTCCAATGTAGAGTACGCCGAGCCAAATTATTTTGCCAAATTGGCGTATGAACCCAACGACTCACGTTATACTCTAGGCGAGCAGTGGAACCTGAACAACACTGGGCAAACTATTAATGGCGTCGCCGGCAAACTTGATGCGGATATTGATGCCCCCGAAGCCTGGGACACCACGACTGGTGACCCCAGTACTATCATTGCCATCATTGACACTGGTATAGATTTCCAGCATCCCGACCTAGCAGGACAGATTTGGACTAATCCTGACGAAGACATTGACGATCCCCCCTTTGATGATGATGGCAACGGGTATGCCGATGATGTAAACGGCTGGGATTTTGTGAATGACGACAACGATCCTAATGATGACCATACTTTTAATGGCCACAGCCACGGCAGCCATGTATCCGGCATTGCCGCTGCGGAGACAAACAACGCTACCGGAGTTGCTGGAGTTTGTCCCAATTGCCGAATCATGCCCCTCAAAGTGTGCAATGCATCTGGTCAGTGCTCCTGGAGTGATATAGCCGAGGCTATCCAATACGCCGCGGATAATGGGGCAGAAATCATCAGCATGAGCCTGGGGGGGAATTGCAATAAGACCGTGGCCGCGGCGGTGAACTACGCTTGGAACAATGGTCTCCTTATAATAGCCGCTGCCGGGAATGGCTATGGGAATGGGATCGACTGGCCGGCCCGCTTCCGGCGGGTGATGGCGGTGGGCGCTACCAATAACCTTGATAAACGGGCCTCCTTCTCTGATTACGGTGCTCAACTTGACCTTGTGGCACCTGGAGTAAGTGTCCTCAGCAGTATACGGGTAGATGTTGACCCTCTAGATCCCTACAGACTGTTCAGCGGAACCTCTATGGCCACGCCTCATGTTGCGGGAGTTGCAGGACTTATATGGTCCCAAAACCAGCTCCTTACTCACCGCCAGGTGTGGAGGATATTGATCAAGACCGCAGATGACCTAGGCCCAGCAGGCAAAGACGCGAAGTACGGCTTCGGCCGATTAAATGCTGATCGGGCAGTAGACCGGGCTCTCAACCCTTTCTCACCCATCAGGCAGAGAAAGGCCTCTTGCTAATAACCCCCAAAACATAAACAGCCGATGTGTCGGCTGTTCTTTTTTGGCTCCCTGTAATCCTGCTGGTTAGGACCAGATGCCGGGGATGACCTCCCCACACTTATAACACTTCCCTCGCCCGGTCAGTTGATCTTGCAAAATCTGGTATCCAATGCGTTCAATTAGCAAGGCCGAACAGTTCGGGCAGTATGTATTTTCAAAGTCCCCCACCATCCCCGGCAGGTTCCCGGCATAAACATAGTGTAGTCCGGACTCTTTCCCGATATTTGCCGCCCGGACTAGGGTGCGGGCATCGGTGTTGTCGGGATCGGTCATCTTGTAATCCTTGTGGAAGGCGGTGACATGCCAGGGGATATCCGGGGAGACGGAAACCAAGAAATCAGCCGCCTGGCGGAGTTCTTCGTCCGAATCGTTGAAGCTGGGGATAACCAGAGTCACGATCTCCACCCAGTATCCCATCTCCACCAAGCGAGGGATGGTCTCCAGTACCGTGCTCAGTTTGGCCCCCAGCACGCGGTAGTTCTTGTCGGACATAGACTTGAGGTCCACTTTATAGGCATCCAAAACCGGGCGGAGGTACGCCAGGACCTGGGGGGTGGCGTTGCCATTGGAGACAAAAGCCGTTTTCAGTCCCGCTTCGCGGGCCACACTGAAAACCTCGAAGGCCCACTCGGCGGTGATGAGTGGCTCGTTATAAGAACTTCCCACTGCCTTAGCCCCATAACCCTGGGCAAGCTGCGCCAACTCCTGGGGGGTGACCTCCATCGGCAGCACCCCGGCCTGGGGATCCCGCAGGGCCTGGGAGGTCAGCCAGTTCTGGCAATAAGGGCAGTGAAGATCACACCCCAGCATGCCAAAAGTCAGGGTATCCGAGCCGGGGAGGAGATGGAAGAAAGGCTTCTTCTCCGTGGGGTCACATTGCAGGGCGCCTACATACCCGGCGGGGACATAGAGCGTCCCCCCGCGGTTGAAGCGCACCTTGCAGATTCCCCGCTGCCCCTCGTAAATCAGACAACGGTGGCCACAGGCCAGGCAGCGGAGTTTATTATCCTCCAACGGTTCGTAAAGTTGGCCTTCTTTGGTCCTTTCATCCAGGACCTCAGCCAGGGTTGGGGTAGTTAGAATCGTCATCTATCCCCTCACTATAATTTTACCACTTTCTCTTGACCTAAACCTGACTTACTGGAGTCCTTTTCGCCGATGGCCTTTGTCCTCATAATTCGGGACTTTATTCCCTATTCCGACGACCACCGCCATCCTAAACTCTATATATAGATAGTGAATGGTTTCACAAATAGGTGGGCTGGGTCTCAGCCTGGACAAAGATTGACAGCACTGGCAGCTGAGCATAGAATTATTATTGAGTGTTTTTGCAGGGTCAAAGAGTGGTTTTGGTCATAATATAAAGGTAAAAAGCGATGCGAAACATCACTCGTTTTCCTAATCCCTTCCCCCGGCTCAATCGTTTCTTGATTGGCGGGGCGATTGTGGCCGCGGCTATCCTTTTCTTAATAACCAGTGCCCTCCAGACTTCCGGCGTTTATTATCTGGAGGTGGATGAGCTCCTGGCCAAGGGTCCCGCCGCCTATGACCAGGCGGTGCGGCTCAACGGTGTCGTGGACAAGTCCACAATCCAGTGGGAGCCGTCGACACTCACCCTCCGTTTCAACATGGTCAAGGGGGATCAAGCCATCCCCGTGATCTACAACGATGTCCCCCCCGATACCTTCTACGAAGGGGAGAGCGCAGTGGTGGAGGGGATCTACGGCGGGGATGGCATCTTTCGCGCCGATACCCTCTTTGTCCGCTGCCCCTCCAAGTACGAGTCAGTGATCCAAGAGGCCCCGTGACCGATCTGGGAAACATCGCCCTCTTTTTGGCCCTGGGCCTATCCTTCTATTCGGCCCTGGCTGCTATACTGGGCACGAGGTGGAGCCGCCCGGAATTGGTAGATAGTGCCCGCAATGGGGTCTATGCCGTCGCGGCCCTGGTCTCCATCTCCATTTTTTTCCTACTCTATGCTCTGGTGACCCGCGATTTTCAAGTGGAGTATGTGGCCTCCACCACCAGCCGCGCTCTGCCTTTACTCTATACCATCTCCGCCCTGTGGGGAGGACAGGAAGGGTCTCTACTATTCTGGGCCTGGCTCCTGGCGGTGATGAGCGGGATCGCCGTCTTCCAGAATCGAGACCGGAACCAAGAACTAATGCCTTATGTTATGGCCGTGCTCATGGCCATTACTTTCTTTTTCCTTCTGGTAATGGCTAGCGTGGCCAATCCCTTCTACCGTCTGGATTTTGTCCCTGCCGACGGCCTAGGGATGAACCCCCTCCTGCAAAACCATTGGATGCTCAGCCACCCTGTGGCTCTCTACCTGGGGTTTGTGGGCTTCAGCATCCCCTTTGCCTTTGCTGCTGCCGCTCTCCTCAGCGGAAGGCTGCGGGATACCTGGATCCGCTCCACCCGCCGCTGGACCCTCTTCTCCTGGCTTCTTCTTTCCCTGGGCATCGGGATGGGCGCTCAATGGGCCTATAGCGAACTGGGCTGGGGAGGTTATTGGGGCTGGGATCCGGTGGAGAATGCCAGTTTCTTGCCTTGGCTAACCAGCACCGCTTTTCTGCACTCGGTGATGATCCAGGAAAGAAGAGGGATGCTCAAAGTATGGAATTTAATACTAATAGGTCTCACTTTCCTTTTAGCAGTATTCGGCACTTTTCTCACCCGCAGTGGCATCCTGCAGTCGGTGCATGCCTTTGCCTTAGGGAAAGTGGGACCTTTCTTCTTCGCCTTTCTGGGGATAACAATTTTAGTTTTCATTTTTCTTATCTTTAAGCGGCGGAACCTTTTAAAGAGCGAACATCAGTTGGAATCTCTCGTTTCCCGGGAATCCAGTTTCCTGCTCAACAACCTGCTGTTTATGGGAGTGACCTTTGCCATCTTCTGGGGTACCATCTTCCCCTTGCTTTCGGAAGCGATCACCGGCGAAAAGATCACGGTCGGCCCTCCCTTCTTCAATCAAGTCACCGGCCCCCAATTCTTAGCCCTGGTGGTATTGGCCGGGATCGGCCCCCTCCTCGCTTGGCGGCGAACCTCACACGAAAAACTGGTCCGTAATTTTTTCCCGGCAATAACTATGGCTATCCTATATGCATTACTCCTTTACCTCTTTGGAGTTAGGGACCTCCTCGCTATTTTCGGCTTCGCGGCCGCCGTTTTCCTGGCAGCGAGCATCATCTCCGAATTCTGGTGGGGGGTCTTGGCGCGGCGAGAGATGACCGGGGAGGGCTGGGTCCGGGCTCTGGTAAGCCTAATAAGCCGCAACCGCCGCCGCTACGGGGGATACATCGTGCATCTGGGAATTGTGCTTATTGCGGTAGGAATCACCGGCTCTACTTTCTTCAAGACCGAAGCCGAGGCCCATCTCGCCCCGGGAGAATTGGTCACGGTCAAAGATTACACCCTCCATTTCGCGGGCCTTTACGATTATTCCACCCCTAGTCACTATGTCCTAGCCGGGGCCATGGTCGTGTCCCAAGGAGATAAAATGCTGGGGATCATGAGCCCCGAAAAGAACTTCCATCCCGGCGATTGGCCCTCCACCACCGAGGCCGCCATCCGCTCCACGCCCAAAGAAGACCTCTATTTGGTCCTGGCCGGCTGGGAAGAAGACGGGAGCGCCACTTTTAAGATCACCATCAACCCCATGATGATGTGGTTATGGACCGGCTGGGGAGTGCTCATCCTGGGGACCTTGGTGGCCGCTTGGCCGGAGGTCGGGAAAGAGGCAGTAAGGGCCGCGGAGTATGCCCCGGAGCCGGTCCCGCAAAAGGTTTAGAGGATAACCAATGCCCACCACCATCTTAGGTTTAATTCTTGGGGCGCTGGTTGTAGGATTTGTGGCCTACCCCCTCCTCCGTCCCCGGCATCGCCACCCGCAGCGGGAGGCCGACTCAGGTCGCACTGACCTCCTGGCGCAAAAGGAGGAAGCATACCAAGCCATTAAAGATCTGGAGTTCGACCGGGCGATGGGCAAAGTCTCCGGCGAGGATTTTCAGGAAATGGAGAAAGAGTTAAAGGGGCAAGCCGCATCCCTCCTTAAAGCCATGGAGAAGCCACCTCCCCCAGAATAAAAATCGCCAGGGCTTGGGCCCTGGCGATCTCTTAATCCCTAAAGCGGATTATCCTCCCGCAGTTTGTGTCCCCAGCACGGCCTCCAGGGTGGCGAGTGCTGCCGAATCATCCCCCACATAGAGGACAATCAGTTTCCCAGCCAGCCAGAAATGAGGGGTATCCACCCAAGTGATCATGGTGGTGCCCACCGTACTCCCGCCAGGGGAGATCTGGGCCGCCTCAGCCCGGGCTGTGGACTCATCCCCGTACTCGAAGACCTGGAGATTGGCCCCATTGATACTTATCAGCCGCCCGGATACGGAGAAGAAGGGCTGTTGTACCTCCAACTCGGTAAAAAGGACTGTAGCCCCTCTCGCTTCCAGGGCCGCAGCCAGGCTGTCGAAGTCCTCTACCTGTCCCGGCGAGGGAGGTTGCGGGGCACATCCAATAACTAGAGCGGCCAGGGAAAAAGCCAAGAGCACTAAAAAGCGGTTCATAATCCCTCCTGTGGATTATTTTCAAGATTAAGACTCCCCAGCCGGCCTAAAAGTTCCCGGGATCATAAACCTGCTTTTGGCCACGTCCAGTTTGCCCTGCTCGGTTTACTCCTCCTCCACCATTTCGCTCCACTCCGTAGCCAATTCATCGCGGCGGGGTTTATACACCGTCTCGTAGAAATAGCGTTGCGATAAAAGCACCCCTTTATCGAAGCCGCGCACGATTTTAACCGCCTGCTTCCAGGCCTTTTGGTATTGCTTCCCAAAGCGGCTGGCTACTTGCTTCTCGAACCTTTCTGGAGTTTGCAACTCATCGCCGATGGTAAAGATGGGCTTGCCTTTTATTTCCACCTTATAGGCTATTTCATCTCCCAACCTATGCACGCCATAGGAGTCTTTTATCTTTTTGAGTTCTTTGTCGCTAATTTTCTGTTCTTCCAGAGCCTTGGGTCGAAATTGGGGGGGTCGGCCTCCTTTGAAGCCGCGCTTAGCCGCAGCGTAGAAGATGGCCCGGTTCAGCCCAAAACTTTTGGCCGAATCCACCGGCAGCCCCAAGACATGGGCCCGCGCCGCCTGAAGTACAGCCATCACCTGAAATCTACCGACTGCCATTTGTTACCCCCTTATTTGATTTTTCGCCAAAATTCGGTGGCCATTGGCCCGTCCTGGGCCAGGGGATAGGGGGAGTCCCACTTCTTGAGCACGATCCCCTCCTGCCCCTGACGGCGGGCAGTGGCGAGATGGGAGGCAATGTCCGAAACCGGGGAATACTCCACCAGGTAAAAAGGAGGCTCCAGCCCCATTTTCGCCAGAAGCCTTTTCCTTTCCGAGAGGGGTTTCGTGGCCACGAAGCGGCTGCGATGGTAGAGCACATCGAAAACCAAAATCAGAGGTTTGACCCGGCTTTTGGCCGCAAATACGGAAGGGATAAATCTTCTCCCTCTCCGAGTAGAGAGTTCGGCATCAAGGAGAGTGCCGGGAGGGAGCATGGCCTCCGCAGCCCGCACCACCTTGGGGAGTTTCCTGGTCCATTCCGGCCGCCTCTCTAATCGCCTCCCCCATACTTCTGCATGACCGTCGGGATAGCGGAGCACCTGCATCCGCCAGCCGTCAATCTTCGGCTCCCAGATCCACTTCCCGCGAAGTTTCTCCCAAAAGTAGGGGATAGGCTGGACGAGCCATACTGGGCCATCAAATTTTGTCCTTGACATCTTATCGAAAGAATTTTATCGCAACTCCTTCAGCCGATCCTTGTGAATGCACAAACAATCTTCTATTTGATGGGCCTCAAGCTCCTGAAATGCAACAGGTAGATTAGCGGGGTCGATACTTTCTCTCTTCGGATTGATTCCGAGGGCTTTCGCTCCATCACGAGTGCCAGCGTGAATG
Source organism: Chloroflexota bacterium (assembly GCA_016190785.1). Taxonomy (GTDB): domain Bacteria; phylum Chloroflexota; class Anaerolineae; order UBA7937; family JACPPX01; genus JACPPX01. The sequence goes on along the minus strand of JACPPX010000050.1, from coordinate 2,225 downwards.
TATACAAGGTTGGGGCGAAGGCCTAATTTTGCTCCAATCCGCAATGCGGTGTCATAGGTGTACAATTCGCCAAGGCCTGGGATAGGCTCGACAGTATTCTTTATCAGGTGAATCAGCCCTTCGAAATCTTTACAACTCCTGATCTCCCCTTCCATTTGACCAAGGATGGATGCTGCTTCTTCCAACGCTCTTTTTTTAATCCGTGTTTGATGACCATGCCTCCTTCCGTTAGGGCCTCGTATTGCGAAAGCCGCTTTGTATATTGCTTCCTTGAGAGAAGGCAAATTCTGGTAGAAAAGAAGCAGCTTCTCTAAGTTTGGCCAATGCTTATCAGTGTAGAGCCTGACTATTCCTTCCAAACTTCCTTTTCGTAAATTCATATCTACCATGCCCACCTCTTCTAGGGATGGATATGGGTCCCTGTCTCTCCCCGCAGGGCGCGGGCAATGTTTTCCGGGGAGGTGATGATCACTTCTTTGCCTCCGGCTTCTAAGTACTGGAGCGCCGCCTGGATTTTGGGTCCCATGCTCCCCGCCGGAAAGTGGCCCTGGGCCTGGTACTCTTTGGCCTCAGATAGAGAGAGCCGGTCCAGAAACTTCTGATCAGGCTTCCCGTAGTTGAGTGCAACTTTTTCCACTGCGGTAGAAATCAAAAACATATCGGCCTTGATACTCCGCGCCAGGAGGCTGGAGGCGTAATCCTTATCAATCACCGCCTCCACCCCCCGCAGCCGCCCATCCTCCAGGACTACCGGGATTCCACCCCCACCAACACTGGTGACAATATATCCCTGTTCAAGCAGGGCTCGGATTGCCGGGGCCTCCACGATCTCCACCGGGATGGGCGAGGGAACTACTCGCCGCCAACCCCGCCCCGCGTCCTCTATCATGCGCCAGCCTTTTTGGGCAATGAGGTCTTTTGCCTCAGCCTGGGCGTAAAAGAGACCGACCGGCTTGGTCGGGTTTTGGAATGCAGAATCCGTGGCATCGACCACCACCTGGGTAACTACGGTGACCACCGCTTTTTTTATCCCCCTTCGCGCCAGTTCCTCCCCCATAGTCTGCTGGATAATGTACCCCAGTCCGCCCTGAGTTTCGGCGCCGGAGTAATCCAGGGGCGGGGGAGGCAAAACCTCCTGGGCCATCTCTGCACGCAAGAGGTTGAATCCCACCTGGGGGCCGTTGCCGTGGGTGATGGCCACCTCCCACCCGCCTTCCACTAGATCCGCAATGTGGATTGCGGTCTCGGCCATCGCCTGGAATTGATCAGCAGTGGATTGATGGTCTTGGTCTTTTATGAGCGAGTTACCGCCGATGGCCACTACTGCGCGGGACATAATTTTTCTCCTTGGCTATGAATTTAGTATGAGCAGGCCAAATCAGCAAACCGCCCTCCCCAAAAGGAGAAGGCGGCTCGCCCTTCTACGCCCTGTTTTATCATTAGCCGGTGTAGGTCGCGGTCAATTCTCCTTGCCCCAGGACATGTCCTTCGGCAGCTGCCTGTTCCAGAGCGGCTAGCACATCTTCATTAAAAGTGCCCGCTTCTAGATCGAGGGTAATGTCCAGAGCATAGAGCGTGAAGCGATAGGGATGAGTCTCTCCCGGGGGAGGACAGGGGCCGAAATACCCGATCTCTCCTGATCCAGGGAAAATCTCTCCCTGGAGAGAACCATCAGGCAGAGTAGCCTCATGGGGCACGCCCTCCGCCAATCCAGTGGAAGCAAGGATGTTGAAGATCGCCCAGTGGACAAAGGGCGGCTCGAAAAAGTCATCGGTCATGATCAGAGCCAGGCTCTGCGTGCCGGCCGGAACTCCATTCCAACTAAAGGGAGGAGACAGGTCCTCGCCGTCACAGCCGAAGATAGGGCCACTGCGATAGGCCTCCGGGATAGCCTCCCCCTCGGCAAAGGCGGTGCTGGTCAGGGTCATTTCCGCAACCAAGGTGACCTCTGGCATTGGGGGTGGGGTCAGACTCATCTCCTCCACCTCGGTTGGCGCTTCCTCCGGTGGGGTAGTGGCTGCGGGTGGAGATGCTGGGGCACCGCAGGCGGTGATAAGCATTGCTAACAAAATAGCCAGAAGAACATATGACTTCATCTCATCCCTCCTAATTCGACAATCCTACTCAAAAAAATCGGGGAGTCAAGTATTGCCCCGCCCGGGAAATCCTGCTATCCTTGGCTGTATCTCCTAAGCCGTTTCTTGCTCTAGAGCTTTACATTATAT
>JACPPX010000051.1 GCA_016190785.1 Chloroflexota bacterium | reverse complement strand
TAATTAAGCCCGAGTTTTTGACTCCAAGTTCCTGCGCGTAGGTGAAGAGGGAAGGAGTCCCGCCGGTGTGCCAGAAGACGATGGTTTCGTCTTGGTGGAAGGTGCCGCGGCGGATGAGGTCGATTAGGCCGGCCATGGCCCGGCCAGTATAGACCGGATCCAGCAAGATACCCTCCCTCTGGGCTACCAGGCGGATGGCCTCTACTTCAGGTGGCCCACTTACCCCATAACCTGCGCCTAAATAATCGTCGTAGACCAGGAAATCATCGGCCAAGACTGTGATCTCAAATCCCCAGCGGGCAATTGTGCGCTGGGCCAAGGAGAGCATATCGGCGATAAGTTGTTGCTTGGGCAAAGCCACGCTTATGCCAATTATTTCCCCGTCATAGCCGAACAGTTTCTTTCCCAAAACCAACCCGGTTTGCGTGCCGCCTGAACTGGCGGCCATAACCATGTGCTCGGCCTTCAAGCCTTTATCTCGCAACTGTCCCAGAATTTCCTCCATGGCCGCGACATAGCCGATAATCCCCAATTCGTTAGTGCCACCATAGGGGACAAGATATGGCTTTCGGCCTGCGCGGCGGAGTTCGGCAAGGGTTTCTTTGGCCACTTCGTTGGTCAAAGGATAATTTCCAGGGGGCAGCCAGCGGAGCTCGGCTCCCAGGAGTTGATCCAGAAGGATGTTCCCAGTCACGCCCTCCGGCTGAGGGCCGCGGAGAAGAAGCACGGCTTTGAGGCCTAATTTTGCCGCGGCGGCCGCGGTCTGGCGCACATGATTGGAGTGGGCCACGCCCAAGGTGACCAGGGTATCGGCGCCCTGGGCCAGGGCCTCGGCCAGGAAATATTCCAGTTTGCGGGTTTTGTTACCCCCAAAAGCAAGGCCGGTCTGGTCATCCCGCTTGATCAGAAGTCGCGGGCCACCAAGATGTTGAGCCAAGCGGGGCATATCCTCCAGGGGGGTGGGGAGATGGCCAAGAGGTACACGCGGGATTTGGGAGGGAGACTTTGCTTTGGTCATCGCCGGTTATAGCAGCAATGGCAGCTGGGCCTCTTTAGTTTCCGCAGGGGGGAGAAGCCCGATGATTTTGGCCAAGTCGTGGCGCTCAATTTTTTCTTGGGCAGCCATCTCTCTTATAAGTCCAAATTTCACAAAATCCCATCCTGCGCTTAATAACCTTTGGCGCAGGATCGGAGACCAAGCCAGTTTGAGCCGCAGGAGATCGCTTAAAGTGTCGGGAATTGCTATCAGCAACCGCTCGGGGCCCTTGCTCTCAATTGCCCAGCGGTAGAACTCAGCCACTCGAGCAGTGGAGCGGATGACAAAACGGTAGAGGGTCTTCTCCCCCTCTTCCCATTCCAGGTCGGAGTGCTTAGTTTCCGAGGAACTGATCACTTTGAAATCCAGCCGCTCACCCAATTGCTGGAGAATATCCAACACCTTGGCTTTTTCTTTCTGAATATCTGTGGAGCTGGGCCAAAGCATCCCTTCTGCTTCCCGCCCGTAGGCAAGGAGGGCTGTTTCCACCATATCCCGGGGCGGGGTCAGGGATCCGGGAAATTGGCGATAGACCTCTTCCTGAGCCTGGTGAAAACTTAGGGGAGATGATTTCTCTACGACCTGCCGGGCTGCCTCTTCCACCCTATCTAGGAGAGGTGGAATCTTCTCGGATCTATCGGCCAGCCAGTGTAAATCTTCTTGAGCCTCCGCGGCAGAGAATATTTGTCGGGCTAGACCTTCGGTCCAGGCTTCTTCCAGTTCCTTCTCCAGGTCCTTGGCCGGGATCCCCTCTTTTACCGCTTGGCGCAGGAGGTCCTGGCGGTTCCAGGATTGCCAAACCGCCAGGCGGAGATAGTTGCTGGGTAGAGCATCTCCCCATTCTTCAAGGATCCCTTGGATAGCCAAATAAGCCACCTGACGCAATCTTTGGGCCACGGTGGGGCCGGGCACCAGGGGAGTTTCTTCGGTGCTTAATATCAGGCGATAATCTTCGTAGCCTACTTCCGGTTTGGATCCGGCCTTGGCCTGGGCACTAGTCTCCGTTGGGGATTCGCGGGTCTGGTAGAGAAAACTCTCGGTCTTCAATCCCGCCTCGGCCGCGGCAAGAAGGAGGTTGGTGGCCCAAGGATAGTTGGCTTGGGAGAGGATAAGCACCATCCGTCCCGTGGGAGCGAGGGTAGGGGCTAGACTGCGCAGGGCGGTGGTCATCGCCCGGCGGTACCAATCCCAGTCTCCGGTCCGGACCCGCAAAAGGGGCTTGAGGACCTGGGCCTTTTCCCGTCCTAAGATCCAACCGGTCCAGAGGTAGAGGAGCGCCCAATGGTTGCGATCCGGTAGAGGGGGGACAGCAATGATGAGATCAGTGCTTTGCCGAGGCAGATGATGGGCCAGGCTGCGGGTCGATTCTTGGGAGACCTGGGCGACAACATCATTTATGGGCTCCATAGCCAAATGACGCAGAGTGCGGTAGGCATCCTCGAAAACCATCCAGGCATTTTGTTCCTGGAAAGTCAGAGGAGGACGGAGCCTTCCGGTGGAAAAATGGGGTAGGGCATCGGCCCCAAATTTGCTGGTGCGGGCAATGGTCAAAAGAAGCATAATTTGCATTGCCCGGCGGATGATATCATCCTGAAAAAAGGATTCAATTTTTAGGGAGATGTCCACGAGGGCAGAAAGATTGCGGGGAGTGTAGAGTTGCAGCAGGTTTCTGATTAGCCGCCGCTCCTCGTCACCCGGCGGAGCGATACGTTCCAAAAGGTAATGATATTGGAAACCTTGCGGCTCAACTTTTAGGGCTCGCTCCTGGTCTAAATCTTCTGTCGGAGCCAGCCCCTGGAAGCCACAGTAGTCGCAGGAAAACTCTTTCTGCTTTAAGATCCCGCTTTCCCATCTGAAGCGATCTACGGTAATTGGGCTTCTACAACGGTGGCAATGGGAGGCATAAAGGCGGGCGATGCTCTCCCGCAGGGGAGTGCCCAGTTTGGGGAAATCTCCCAGTCGTGTGGTGGCGGCATCCAATTCTTGGGGGGAGGTGAGATGGAGGAGGCTCTCGACGGTGAGAACATGGAGAGGGCTGAAGTGAGAAAGCAAAACCTCTCTTCCTACTGCTTCTTGGGCAAGGGTTGGGCTTTGGCAGAAAGGATCCAGGAGGCGGCCATGGGAGGGGACATAGGCCGCGATATAATGCCCGGCCAGACGGGGAGAAATTGGCTCTAGGAAATTGGGCAAAATTCCAGGAGAATCATCCCCAGGGAGGAAATAATCGGGCCCTGCCATTTGCCAGCAAGTATAGCATTAAACTCGGGTGGCTTGGAGCATTCTCCAACAGTGTTGAGATATGCTCTTGACATAGAACTTGTGTTCTGATATAATGACTGTCGGTAAGGGTGGTTTGCCATTCTCGGCAAAGTTAAGGTAAACTTGGGAGTGGTTTAGAGAAAGGAGAGTCATGGAAAACGAAACGTCTAAGGAAAAAGCCCTGGAGTTGACTTTATCCCAGATCCGGAAGCGCTATGGGGAAGGGGCGATTATGCGCCTGGGGGGGATGGCGGGGACGATGGAAGTGGAAGCGATTCCCACCGGCTCTCTGGGATTGGATATCGCCCTGGGGATCGGGGGTATCCCTCGGGGGCGAATGACCGAGATCTACGGCCCAGAGTCCTCAGGGAAGACTACCCTCTGTCAGCACATCATCGCCGAGGCGCAGAAGATGGGGGGTCTGGCTGCTTTCATCGATGTGGAGCATTCCTTGGATCCGGCTTATGCCGCCAAATGCGGGGTGAATATCGAGGATCTCTACATCTCCCAGCCGGATACTGCGGAACAGGCATTACAGATCACCGATGCTCTGGTGCGGAGCGGCGCCCTGGATCTTATCGTCCTCGACTCTGTGGCCGGGCTAGTCCCGCAAGCAGAATTGGAAGGTGAGATGGGAGACGTCCATGTCGGGCTCCAGGCCCGGCTTATGTCCCAGGCACTGCGTAAACTGACCCAACTCATCGGCCGTACTAAGACGGCAGTGATTTTCACCAACCAGATCCGGATGAAGATCGGGGTGATGTTCGGCAATCCGGAAACAACCCCCGGGGGTCGGGCGCTTAAGCACCATGCCTCGGTGCGTTTGGACATGCGGCGGCTGGACACGATCAAAGTAGGGGATACTGTCGTGGGCAACCGCACCAAGGTCTGGGTGCGCAAGAACAAAGTGGCCCCACCCTTCCGCAATGTGGAATTCGATATCCTGTATAACGAAGGAATTTCCAAGGAAGGGGATCTCTTGGATGTCGCCGCGGAGTTGGGGGTAGTGGAGAAAAAGGGCTCCTATTATTCTTTCGGAGAGACGCGGCTGGGGCAGGGGAGGGAAAACGCTCGAGATTTCTTGAAAGCCAACCCTGACCTCGCCTCAGAGATCGTCCAGAAGGTGCGGGCAGCGGCGGGCATTCCCGCCCCTCGGCCCCGGCCTGAGGAGCGGCCAGCAACAACCGTCGCTGCAGTGGCCAAGCCGCGGGCGTCACGAGGGGCAGGGCGAGAGGCAAAGGCCGAATATGGCGAGGAGTCCCGGGGCGGGAGTTAGGGGCTTGACACTTGGTCAAAATTGGAGTAAGATAGTTATAAAATAAATCTCGAGGAGTGTTCAGCACGGAATAAAAGCCCCTTGGCTAAAGGGCAATAAGTCCACAGCCATCGCTTGAGAAATAAATAGAAAAGGGTGATCAAGTAGTTTGTCAGGTCTTAGGTTAAGAAAGAAGTTTGACGCTCACCAGATCGGTTCACTTTGCGGATCAAGTCCTGGATCTGTGATCCTTAATAGATCTTAGCATTTTAACCTGACTTCTCGGAGTCAGGGGATAGAAACTAACTGGCGATGGCTGTGTCCCGACAAGTCGGGATCCAGCCATCTTGTTTTTCGAGAGCAGGGAAAGAATGGCCAGAGAGGGAAGGGTCACGGCCCTCAAAGAGCAGGTGCGCAACAGACAGCGGGTGAATGTTTATCTGGAAGGAAGATATGCTTTCAGCCTCCCCTTGGCTTTGGCCGCGAGGATCGGGGAAGGGAGTTACCTTAGCGAAGAAGAAGTGGAGAAGCTACTTCATGAGGACATGTTACACCGCGCCTACCAAAAAGCTCTAAATCTTCTCTCCTACCGCCCGCGGAGCAAGCAAGAAATACAAAGGAGGCTGGAACGGAGGCAGGTATCGCCGGAGATTATAGATACCGTCATCCGTAAATTGGCTAGAGAGGGAATGGTTGATGATCTGGATTTTGCCCGCTGGTGGGTGGAGAACCGAGAAGATTTCCGGCCGCGGGGCCGGGCTCTCCTCCGCTATGAGCTCCTCCGTCAGGGGGTGGATGAGGAGACGGTGGCCCAGGCGGTGGAAGATATAGATGAGGAGAGGAGTGCTTGGCGGGCAGGGCAGGGGTATGCGGCCCGCCTCCGCAATTTGGACGAGGCGACTTTTCGCCGCCGGCTCACCGATTTCTTACGGAGACGGGGATTCTCGTATTCCGTGGCTCAGGCCGTGGTTGCCGGGGTGGCTAAGGAGCGAGAGGAATTATCTTGATCTGATTTTGCCAAATAGAAGGGAGAGAAGATGACTTTCGATATACAGGGATTGGTTGCTTTTCTGGCGATGCTCATTTTGGGTTTCGCCATCGGCTTTGTGGTACGCCAGTACTTGGGAGCGGGAAGGTTACGGGCCGCCGAGGCCCAATCACACAAGATTTTGGAAGAGGCCCGCACTCAGAAGAAAGAGGCTCTCCTCGAAGCGGAGAAAGAAGCCCTGAAGTTGCGCAAAGAGGCTGAGGAGGAGATGCGTCGCCTCCGTTCCGACCTGCGACGCCAGGAGGAAAGGTTGCAACGCCGCCAGGAACAATTGGATCGCCGGGTGGAGCCGCTCGAGGCCCGGGAGAGGAAGGCGGAGCACAAGGAAAGGGAGCTAGCCAAGAAAGAAGAAGACCTGGAGAATCTCCGCCGGCAAAAGATCCAAGAACTGCAGCGGCTAGCAAATCTCTCTCAGGAGGAGGCGAAGCAACTTTTGCTACAAAGCATTGAGGCTGAGGCCCGGGAGGATGCAGCCCGCGTCCTGCGCAAAGATGAGGAGGAAACCAAAGAGCAAGCCAATTCTATGTCGCGGGAGATCCTTTCCACGGTGATGCAGCGCTGTGCCTCGGAGTATGTGGCCGAAAACACAGTTTCTACTGTCCCTCTCCCCTCCGACGAGAGGAAGGGGAGGATCATCGGCAAGCAGGGGCGCAACATCCGGGCCTTGGAAAATGCCCTGGGGGTGGATCTGATCATCGATGACACCCCGGAGGCGGTGACCATCTCCAGTTTCGACCCGGTGCGCCGCGAATTGGCGCGGATGGTGCTCACCCGGCTGATCATGGATGGACGGATCCAGCCAGCACGCATCGAAAGGGTGGTGGAGAAGACCCAGCAAGAATTGGATTCGGTGCTGATGGAAGAGGGGGAACGGGCCCTCTATGAATTGGGACTTCCCCCAATGCATCCTGAACTGGTGAAACTCATTGGGCGGCTGAAATACCGCACCAGTTATGGCCAGAACCAGTTAGAGCACGCTATTGAAGTCGCCCACATTGCCAGTATGTTGGCCGCGGAACTGGGGGTCAACTTGCAGTTGGCTAAGGAGGCAGCTCTCCTTCATGACATCGGCAAAGCGGTGAGCCATGAGGTGGAGGGGACCCATGCCCAGATTGGGGCTGATTTGGCGCGGAAATACGGTCGCCCACCCCAGGTGATCAACGCCATCGCTGCCCACCATCATGAGGAAGAACAGAAGTATGTGGAGGCGGTGATTGCCGAGATTGCCGATGCTATCTCTGGAGCCCGGCCGGGAGCACGTCGGGAAAGCCTGGAATCCTATCTCAAACGGCTAAAGGCCCTGGAAGAAGTGGCCACTTCCTTCCCCGGAGTTAGCGAGGCCTATGCCATCGAGGCCGGACGAGAAATACGGATCATCGTTAGACCGGGAGAGATCGATGATCTGGCCGCTATTCGCCTCTCCAAGGAAATTGCCAAGAAAGTCCAGGAGACCCAGGAGTATCCTGGCCAGGTCAAAGTTACCGTGATCCGCGAAGTGCGGGCGATGGAGTATGCCAAATAGTTCTGCAAGAGATGCTGGTTCCCACAAAAGTTTTAGCAACTGCTAGTCTCTACGGAAAATTAGCGTGACTTAGTAGCCGGTTGCGAGTTTCTATTTAATGGATCAGCCCTCATGTAGATAGTTGAGGGCTGTTTGCTTGTGGCGCTTGACAAATTTTTGGTCTATAATGCCCTCTGCGGTCAACTCCCCGGGTGTAGAGCAATGGGTGTAGTGCAAGAGGTCAAGGAGCGGACGGACATCGTAGAGTTGGTGTCCGGTTATGTTCCCTTGCAAAAAAGCGGGCGCAACTTCAAGGCCCTCTGTCCTTTCCACACCGAGAAGACTCCTTCTTTTATTGTTTTCCCCGACCGGCAATCCTGGCATTGTTTTGGGGCTTGTGCCACCGGCGGGGATGTTTTCACTTTCTTGATTAAGATCGAAAATATTGGATTCTCCGAGGCCCTGCGCACCCTTGCGCAGCGGGCTGGTATCCCTCTTGCCCCCCGCACTCCGCAGCAAACCGAGGCCGAACAACTGAAGGAAAAGATGGTGGGGATCAATACCCTCGCCGCCCGCTATTTCCAGCAAATGCTTTTGCAATCAGATGAAGCGAGCCTTGCCCGGGAGCATCTCAGTCACCGAGGGATTGACCCCTCATCTTGGGATAAATTTTCTCTGGGCTACGCCCTTATGGATTGGGAGGCCCTCCTCACCCATCTTTTGACTTTGGGCTACCCGCGCGAAGAGATCCTGGCCGCGGGTTTGGCGGTTCAAGGGGAAAGCGGAGTCCATGACCGATTCCGTGGTCGGCTCATCTTCCCCATCCGCGATGCCGAAGGCCGTACTCTGGGTTTTGGAGCCCGCTCCCTTGATGGGTCGGAACCTAAATATCTCAACTCCCCAGAGACTCCGGTCTTCAGCAAAGGTAGCGTGCTCTATGGCCTCGACCTGGCTAAGGGGAGCATCCGCGAGAAAGATCAGGCAGTGATCGTCGAAGGATACACGGATGTGATCCTGGCCCAGCAAAGGGGTTTTAGCAATGTAGTGGCCTCCATGGGCACTTCCCTCACCGAGAACCAAGTGCAATCCCTCAAGCGGCTTACCCGCAACTTGATGCTGGCCCTGGATGCGGATCAGGCGGGGAAGGCAGCCACCGAGCGAGGGCTGGAAGTAATGCAGGCTGTGCTCCGTGATCATATGGTTCCCGTACCTTGGGGCCGCAATCTAATCGAACACCAGGCCCGTTTGGATGCCGAGATCCGAATTGCTCTGCTCCCTTCCGGAAAGGATCCGGCAGATATCCTGGCAGAATCCGGTGAGGCCTGGGAAGAATTTGTTGCTTCTGCTCTCCCCATCATGGACTACTATTTCCAGCTCGCCTCCTCCCGATTTGATCTGGAGACTGCCCGGGGGAAGTCGGAAGCGGCGCGGCTTATCCTTCCCCTCATCTGGGAGCTAAAAAGCGAGGTGGCCCAGGAGCATTATCTCCACAAATTGTCTCGCCTGCTGCGGGTAGATGAAAGGCGTCTTCTCCAAGAAGCGGTGGGGCCACCGGCCAAGCAAGCGGCGACGGAGGAGCGCGGACCCCTTTCTCGTTTCCCGGGTTTTATTTATGGCACGGAGCGACATATCCTCCTTTTGTTTTTGGAGGAACCATCCCGCCGCAAGCTAGTGGACCAGGCCCTCACCTCCTTGGGGAGTGGGCCCCTGGAGGCCGCGGACTTCGGAGGGGTGGAAGAAAGGGCCATGTTCTACTTGCTGAGTGAGAAGGGATCTTTTCCCGATGGCGATGCCGGGATAGAGAACTTCTGGCAAGAGACCGACCCGGCTTTTTACGAAAGGCTGCAGCAACTGTTGGCCCTCCGGGAGCAGATGGCCCCCCTCTCCGACCCGGAGAGAGCGACGGTGATGGGAGAGCTCCTGCTCCAAGAGGGGGGGCGAGAGGCAACCCTGCTCCAGGATGGAGAGTTGGGGGCGATCCACAGCGGATTACGGCTGCGGAGTTTGAGGCTGCAGCGAGAAATAGAATCCCTCCGCTTTCTGTTAGAGGAAGAACCGGATCCTCTCGGAAAGCAAAATTTGCTGAATGAAGTGAGCCGGCGCACCGCCATTTTGGGGCGGTTATTGAAAAGCCTTCACTCCTGGGGGGTGACCGCCCGTGGCCGAGGGCAAAGGCTATCTTATCCCCTGGGTCTTGCTTCAGAATAGCCAAAACTATGGCCAAGGCATATTCCCGAAAAGGATCAGAGGTTAACGGCTTGGTGTCCAAAAGGGATGGGCGGAGGCCGGCCACCACTAGTGATGGGGAAGAATCCTTTCTGAAAGTAGGGCAGGAAGGTATCGATTCGGTGCAAAGGGTGCTCTACGATCCTAGGGTTGAAGTACTCCCCGCGGAAGAACCTACTCCCGAAGAGTTGGCTGCCCAGCCCGAGGTAAACTTGGATCTGAATTACCTTTTGGAAGGTACGGAGATCTCAAGTGATCCGGTACGGATGTACCTCCGCGAAATCGGGAGAGTCCCTCTCCTCACCTTCGAAGAGGAGACGGAGTTAGCCAAAGCCGTAAAACGAGGGGATCGCGCTTGGGCTCGGCTGCGCCGCGGAGGCTTTGGGAAGCGGGAGGAGGATAGACTCAGAGTTAGCCACTGGGTGGGGCAACTCTCCCGCCGCCGTCTGGTGGAAGCCAACCTGCGCTTAGTGATCAGCACCGCTAAGCCCTACATCGGCCGGGGGATGTCTTTTCTAGATCTTATTCAAGAGGGGAACATCGGGCTGCTGCGGGCGGTAGAGAAATTCGACTATCACCTGGGGTACAAATTCTCTACCTATGCTACTTGGTGGATCCGCCAAGCCATCAGCCGGGCCATCGCTGACCAGTCGCGCACGATCCGCATTCCAGTGCACATGATGGAGAGCATCAACCGCTTGAGCCGGGCGGCGAAGCGTTTAGTTCAGGAATTGGGCCGAGAACCTAGTGCTGAGGAACTGGCTGTGGAGATGGAGTTTCTACCCCCCGAGGATCGCATGGCCATCGAGGAGGCCCGGGCCGAGGGACAAACTCTGGATCTGGGGTTGTACCGTCGACTCCGCCGGGCAGCAGCCAAGGTACGGCGCATCCTGCGCTTGGCCCAGGAGCCGCTATCATTGGAGATGCCGGTGGGGATAGATGATAGCGGTTCGGTGGGAGATTTCATCGAGGACGAGGCTCTCCCCGGGCCGATGGACACCGCCTCGCGGAGACTTTTGCAAGAACAGATGCAGGACATCCTCGATTCTTTGAGCAAGCGGGAGAGAGAAGTTTTGGAGTTGCGCTTTGGGTTTCACGATGGTCAGCCCCATACTTTGGAAGAAGTGGGGGAGGCCTTTGGGGTCACCCGGGAGCGGGCGCGACAGATCGAGGCCAAGGCCCTGCGCAAACTCCGCCATCCCATCCGCAGCCGCAAACTGAGAGATTACCTCGCCTGATTTGGCGAGGCCTCATTTCTCGAGTATTATTTATTTTTAGATTCCCCTGAGGATCGGTTAAGAGCTTTCTCGATCACCCCGAGGTGATCCTCGATAACTCATTGGCAACTTGGCGGCTGGGCGGGGTTGGTCAAGATTAATAGAGTGGGAGTCGTTCCGCGGTAGCTC
>JACPPX010000046.1 GCA_016190785.1 Chloroflexota bacterium | reverse complement strand
AAGGGCAATAACTGTTGGATGGCGTAGGCCACGGCGAGCGGTAGAAAAAAAGCGCCCAAAAACCAAGCCGAGACTCCATCATGATGGAGTATTGCCCGACGCAAAAAGAAAAAGACACCTGCGAACATCACGATGATCAGGAAGATAATCGCAAATGTGTAGCTCTGGGCATTGGAGGGAAAGTCACCATAGGAACCAGGCTGATACCCCACAGAGTATGAACCAGCGAGCCGGTAGGAAAATTCGACCAGAGATAGAGGGTTTTGTCCCCCTCCAGTCCCCCAACCAGCGGCTTGCAAAAGTCGGTAAAGAAAATCTCCACCTTGCCCTGCTTTCTCGGGCCTTGCAGCCTCTGCTAGATTCGACAAGACAAAAAGCAACCAGGGGAGAGAGAGAATGGGAGCAGCGGTCACCACTCCCAAGCCAGATAAGCGCTCTCTCTTCTGGGAAAGCCATAGCAAAGCATGTACTGGCCAGAGAAGGGTTAAGAAATAATGGATCAGAGGTCCGACGCCAAGTGTAAAACCGTAAAGAAGCCAAGTGCGGCGATTTGTCTCGCCGCGGGCTAGACGCAAGGCCAGGACAGAAGAGAAGAGAGCGATGGTGAAGACCAGGCTGTACATCCGTTCCTCGCGGGAGTGCCAGAGGAGAAAAGGGGCCAAGGCGGAAAAGAGGCTGGCAACTATCGCTGGCCAAGTGGGCAGAAAAAAACGTGAGAGTCTATAGGTCAAGGCCACCGTTAAAATCCCGAAGAAAGCAGAAAAAACTCTCATGGACCATGGCCCAAAACCAGCTGCCTCACCCCAGATTTTCATCATGATCCAATAGAGTGGCGGGTGATCAATTTGGGCCGTTTCCTTTAGGATGTCGGGGAGGGGGAGAGTGGCAAAGTACACAGTATATCCTTCATCCCACCACAAAGGCTGGAACTCTAAATTGTAAAGCCGCAGCAGCCAGCCCAGAAGTAGAATTACAAAGATTCCCAGAGAGTATGCAGGCATCTTGTTTCCCATTAGATCTTGCCAGTGCCGATAGTAGCCTCTTTAGCTTTCCAGGTCAACACTCTCTATGCTGCGGGATGCAAACATAGATTGGGATGGGATAAGACGAAAAAATCGTCGCCCAGATGGGCGACGCAAACTGAGAGTTCCGTGCTTTTTCGCTCGGGACTCTAATTATTAATGTAGGGCTTCAGGTAGCGGCTGCGGGTGGGATGGCGGAGCCGGCGAATGGCTTCGGATTGGATCTGGCGGATTCGCTCCCGGGTGAGCCCTAGTTTTTCTCCGACTTCCTCCAGGGTGTAGGGCCGACCATCCTCCAGGCCAAAGCGGAGCCGGATCACTGCTGCCTCGCGGTCGGTGAGGGTGGAAAGGACCTCTTCCACTTGGTCCCCGAGAAGGGAGCGGGAAGCGATGGCATTGGGGAGGGGGGTCTCCTCGTCGACAATAAAATCCCCCAAAACGCTCGTCTCTTCATCTCCCACCGGGGTGTCTAAGGAGAGGGGCTCCCCGGCCATGCTCAAGATTTGGTTCACTCGCTCCGGTTTGATTCCTGCGGCGGTAGCCACTTCTTCATCGCTGGGCTCTCGACCTAGCTCTTGAGCCAAGCGGCGGGAGGTGCGGTCGATCTTCCCCAGGTCCTCCATCATGTGGGTGGGAAGTCGGATACTCCGTCCCTGCTCGGCCACCGCCCGGGCCACTCCCTGGCGGATCCACCAAATAGCATAGGTGCTGAAACGATACCCCCGCTCCGGATCATATCGATCTACAGCCCGAAACAGACCTAGGTTTCCCTCCTGAATCAGGTCGGAGAGAGGGACGCCTCGCCCCATATAGCGGCGGGCAATGCTCACCACCAAGCGGGAGTTGGCCTCGATGATCCGCTTCCGGGCTTTTACTCCGTCCTTGACCTGCTTCTCCAGCAAGCGCTTGGTCTTTTGGTCGGGGACGCCCTTGCGCAACCCAGCCTGGGCCCGCCGTGCCTTCTGCCATCGCCGCGATAATATCACCTCTTCGTCAGCGGTAAGGAGAGGGATGGGGCCAACCTCTTTCAGGTAGAGCCCTACCAACTCATCCCCTCCTGGCCGTGAAAGGCGGGCGGAAGATTCGGTCATCTCCCCCAGTTTCAGTTCTAGACCTTCTGCCACTTAAGTGGCCTCCTTAAGCCGGAGCAGCTACTTTGTTCAGGGCTTGGCTAATGTAGGTCTTGGGGCGCAAGCCGATGATCCGGCTCTCTTCTTTGCCCTTGTCGAAGACAATCATGGTAGGGATACCGTAAACCCCGTACTCCTGAGCGATCTCCGGGTTCTCGTCAACATTGAGCTTGGCAAAAACCACCTGGCCATCGAACTCCCGGGAGAGCTCCTCGACGATGGGCTCCAGTGCTCGACAGGGGGCGCACCATTCTGCCCAGAAATCCACCAGCACCGGTTTCTCCGACCCCAGCACCTTGTTCTGGAAGCTCTGGGTATCGACTTTTATGGGGCCAGCCATATTTTCCTCCTTTTTTGAGTCTTGCCTTAGTCTAAACTGGCTACCCAGGCAATACTGTAATCTCTTATACCTATGTCTGGCCCTCCTTATATATACGATTCAGAGGGCCAAAAGTTTCTTAATTACTTATGGACCTGGGCAAACCCGGGGAGAAACCTCTCCAGCCGCTCCCGATCCAACTGATAATAGACATAGGGCCCCTCCTTGCGAGAGGAGACCAGTCCGGCATTTTCCAGCACCCGATAGTGGTGGGACATCGCCGGCTTGCTCAGATCAAAGACCTTTTCGAATTCACGGCAAGATAATTCTCCATTGCTGCACTTGAGGAGCATACGCAGCATCTCATAGCGGGTCGGTTCGGCCAAGGCCTTAAAGACCCGGACCGCCTCTTGAGAAAACTCAGCCATCAGATACCTATAGATATTTCTACATTTTTAGAAGCACTTAATTATACTCTCCCAAACCAGGGCTGTCAAGTAATGGTCCTTACTAGTTTAAGGTGGAGGTAATAGTAAAAATGCCAAAAATGTTTGTGAGTGTGCTACCGGGTGTGGTTAGTGGGGAATGTACTTTCTCCACACGGTGGGGCCCTGCACTCGGCCGAGGAGGACCACCGCGGCGTAGCGGGGACGGTCCGGGCGCGAGAGGAGGCTCATCCCCGCCTCTTGAGGGGTATGGCCCCCCTTCCTCTGGTTGCAGGGGATGCAGGCCGAGACCACATTCTTCCAATCACTCTTCCCGCCGCGGGCGCGGGGTACTATGTGGTCCAAGGTCAGCCCGGCCTTAGAGGGTTGAATGCCGCAATACTGGCAGGTGTATTGATCCCGGGCCATAACCGTCCGTCGGTTGAGCGGGAGTGGAAACTGGGCAGGGATCTTCACAAAGTAGACTAGGCGGATGACCAGTGGCCAATCCAGGGCCAGGCCGTTCCCGGAGTGGATCCTTCTCTGGGCAGCCTCCACCACCTCCGCCTTCTCCTTAAGAAGCAGGACCACCGCCCGCCGTACAGGTACAATGTTCAGCGGCTCAAAACTAGCGTTTAAGACCAGGACTTCACCGAGCATTGCTAAGGCCCCTCATGTTTGCTATTCAGTTTACCAGCTTGTTTCTGAGTAAGGCGAGCCCCATTAGCCCCAACATCACTACACTACTACACTGGCGATCACTATTATCTGCTCCAAGAAATAGTTCGGCTCGCTGCTGGTGGTGATATCATCCGCACCGCCCAATCTAAGAGCAAGAGCGATAGGACTATAACCGCCAGAGTTAGTCTTCTCATTGTCATTTCACATTGTCTCTCTT